>CAZKZU010000011.1:0-44951 GCA_964557345.1 uncultured Methanosarcinales archaeon | reverse complement strand
TGGATGCCCCGAAGCCTTTAGCTAGGGGTAGCCCACTTTTTATTTTTCTCACTAAAAAGATCTCTCAAAAATATATAAAACAGAAAATAAAACTATCTCGTATACACAATCGGTTCATCTTTAGTGATAATCAAAGAATGTTCCATTTGAGCAACTGGAGATTCAGTTATTTCAACTAATGGAGGATATGCTTGAAGGATTCCTTCTTTTACTAAATCTCTAATACCAATAATTGCTGCTAGTTTACCAAATTTTTTCTCTAAATCTTTTCGAGAAACAGGAAGACCATTATAACTTTTCAAATAAGGCAACATTTTTCTACCGTAAGTTGATCGAGTATTTCTCTTATCAGCAACCATAAATACATTTGCCTCTCCTTTTTCATGAATTTTACCTTTTCCTGTTGTAATAAATGGCTCAATTGCTAAAACCATTCCTTCAGTAAGTACAGTATTATCTCCATCATCAAATGTTGGAATAGTAATACCGCCGTGAACTTGATTTCTTTCCAAAGTATGACCACTTAAATTAGTAATAATAGAAAAACCCATCTTAGTAGCTTCATTTTGTTGTGCAATTCCTAAATCCCGAAGACGAGTTCCAGGTTTTGCTATATTAATTGCAGCATTTAAGGAATTTTGTGCTGCTTCAATTAACTTCAAATGCAATTCATTATTTCCAACAGCAACACTTGTTGATGTATCAGCAATATATCCTTCAACATGAACTCCAATATCAATTTTAATTAAATCACCATCTTTTATGACAGGATTATCACTTAAAGTTGGACAAAAATGTGCTGCAGTAACTGTAGGAGAAGCTTGAACCCAGGCAATTCCACCTTCAAGCTCAATTATTCTCTTTTCACAAAATTCAACTAATTCCAAAAAAGTAATTCCTGATACACATTTAGCTTTAGATTCCTCTCTAACAACAGATGCTATTTTTCCAGCTTTTTTTAATTTTTCAACTACTTCATTAGATAAAGCCATAACAAACAAACTTAAAGGGAGGTTTTTATAGTTTGCTATTTTAAAAGTAACTAATAGAAAGCATAACCAACGTATTCTCGTCGTTCTAATTATACATCCACCTATTAAATAAAACACTAGTGATATATGCTAACAAATATACATTATAACATCAACATCTTTTTAATACAACCATAATAATTTGAAATGTTCAAAAAAGGTCATAGATATGCATTACAAATTAAAAAAAGCGCTTTTATTTTCTGTATTAAGCGCAGCTCTTTTATACAATCCATCTAAAATAATTGCAGAAGAAATAATTCCAGATGTAACAATTAGAGCACCACCATTAACTTCCGAAACAGTCTACGATAAAACAAGTATTGACACAGATAGAAAACTAACAACAAAAGAAGCGAAAGAAATTTATGCTAAAAATTTAGTTGAAACTCTAGCAATTTATGATGGAGAAAAAGAAGATGAGGATGAAATAATTAAAAATAAAGATAAATCTCTCGTATACGTTTTTTCAGAAACGCTTGAAAATAATTTAAATCGAGATTTTGCATATTACTCTTTTAGAGAATATGACGACGGACTTCCTTTCCCAGGAGTTTTTGTTGGAACAGTTGGAGATGCATTACGAAAAAAATATGAAGTAATTAAAAAAGTAGATAAAGCAATTAAAACTGTTCAAGATGCAACAACACTAAAAGCGGAAATACAACAAACTAAAATAAAAATAAGGCCATCTTTCGACGATGTTGGAGAAAGACAAATTAATGCTAGAATATTAGTAGAGAACTTTTTAACAATAGATCAAATAATAACTAAAGTTGGAAAAGAAGGATTTAGAACCGGATTTGAAGTTCCACTATATAAAAATAATAAATTGTATTTAGAAGGCGGTTATAATTGGGATGATAAAGATTGGATTGCAAGAGCAGCTATTGCAAAAAGATTATAAAAATATATAAATAAAAATATGCATAAGTAGAAATAAAAAGCTGAAAATAGATAAAATATATAAAACACAAAGGGAGACAAACACACAATGACTAATTTAGAAATAAAACTAAAACCTATAAGAAACATCACACTAGCAGCAATAGTATTAAGTTGCACTTCTTGTGCACTTATTAATCCAAAAGAATATACAGTTAAAAATGATGCAGGCCAAGAAAAAACATATATCGAAGACAACAGCAACCAAAAGGGATTTGCAAACTACATATTTGGAAAAACATTATTTACTCCAATTAAAGAAGTAGAAAAACCAATACCACAGAATAAATATTAATTTATTTATAATGATAATAATTTTAAAGAATGATTAGAACTAATAAAATAACCTCTACTCAAAACCTTTAAACAATTCATCTGGATTATTAACATAAAGTTCAACAGCCTTACTAACACCTATCCCAGGTAAAATCTTTGAAAATTGTACAACATTTCTATAAACTACATTTTTCGAATACCAAGAAATTCTTTCATCTAATTGCTTTTGACTTAAACCCAAGTGTTTTTCTTTATTATACTGTTGCAGCCATAAAATTGAGATCCCATGAACTAAAGTCTCTTCACGATCAGTCCATTTTCTCAATGATCTATCTAACTTAATATTATCGTGCTCCAAAGATACAATTTCTTTTGCAAAGTGTGAACTAGTATATTCTCTTATAGCTACATGCAATGCTTCAATTGCCATAGTTTCAGCCTTTGATATTTTTTCTGCAGAAGTATTTCCAAAAATAGGAGTAGCATAGAGTTTTTGAATCTCAAAACCTTGTTTTGTTGTCGATACTCTAAATTTAACATCATTGATACCCATCGCAGGTTCATCATTTCTTATTACAGAAGTAAGAACGTGGCCATCTTTTAAACTTATATTATATTTATTTCTATTCCGAGTACCAACTTTTGAAACTAGATAAATATCAACTCCATTTAAAGATTCTTTTTTAATATGACCTACATATCTTGGAACAATAAAATTGAAAACAGGACTTTTTACATACGGACTGTTTACAAAACTAAAAATATTAGAAATTGAATCTTTCCCGTATTCAATATATCTATCACAATAGTTTAAATTTCGTTCTATGCCAATATAAGTAACCGACGTAGAATCTACTAAATCTACCTGTTTAGTATTTTCTTTTGTTAAACCAAATTGTGCAATTAATTTTTCAATGTTCCGATTTATTTCTTCTTTTTCAACTACCCGTTTTTCTTTGGTATTTTCCAATAATATTTCTTCGAATACCTTTGGTCTTTCAATATCTAAAAATTGTCGAGTTAAATACGATTCGGAATTTGTATAAACATGATATGCGCCATATAAAGAAGCAGCAGATAGCAAAGCTCCAACTACTACACTCTTAATATTTCTACTAATGAAACTTGGTTTATTTGAAACAAACTTTTTAGTCATATTACAGAATAAAATTATTGCTTGCTTATAAGTATTTCTAAAAATAACTACTATATAATAACAACTGTGCGCAATATACTAAATTAAATACTATTAATTTTAAAGACCCCAGGATCAACACCTTCTGTAAGATAAATTACTGCTTTAGGCACGTTATATTCTCGATTTACTTTAGGAAGCAATCTTTTTTTTGGAAAAATCATATCATGATCCCACTTCGAAAACTCAGTTTGTCCAAAATGATGATATTTTGCAAATTGCTTCATCCAGTCCCAATTAACTATCGTTAATGTTCTTTCACAAACTAAGTTTTCCAATAGTTTTGGATTTGCAGTATTAATTGAAGAAACCGGTTTACTTAAGCTATAAGTTCCAAGCGCCCAGTACGAAGGCTTTCCAATTTTATCATAATCCATTTGATATCCAAGCACTCGCCATGATACGTGAGTATATTTTCCTACATAAACTAATTTAAATTTACATTCAACGATTTTATTATCATCGATTAAATCTGGACCTGGAGAAGGATTGCACTGCATATTTAGAACTTTTGCTGCCCATTCCTCATTAACATAGTGCATAATTGAATTAAAACTTCTAGGTTTCATAGCAAAAAAGAAAATAATTGTGTTTAAATGTATTACTTCAGAATTTTCAACATAAAATAACCACAAGATTAGTTGCTAAGAGATATTAAATAGCAGTGTTTCGTTTTTAAACGTATACTATAACATATACAATATTATGTAGATTTATCTACAACAACAATATAAGTAGTTCTTTAAAAAACATTTTTACAAGAGAGTAAAAATAACATGGAAACAAAAAATAAAATCAATTTTGATGAAGTAAAAAAAAGTGAAACACAAGAAGCAATAAATTTAGCCCGACAATTTGCGAAATATAGAGTTAAAATGGCAAACGATCTTTACAGCGGAAAGGCTACGGAATATCATCTAAAGAATTCTAGTCTCAATGATTCCAGAAATTGTATATATTTAGATATTGCGATTGCAGGAATCATACAAGCACAATTAATTAAAGATGAAAAAAATTTAAGCGAATCTTTGGACTGGTTTTTTGAGGCACAAGAAGATGGGGATAGAGCTAATCTAAGACATCTTCTAGAACCATATATGGAAGGAAATCTCCGTTTTTTGGCAAAATATGAATTAGGGTTAATGGCTTTTGATTTAAAATGTGCTTATCATATAAATGAAGACCTTGGAAATTTTATCTTCACGGCTGAAAAAACAAAGACAACATTTGATCAATCAATAAACCACCTGTGCGCTAGAAATAAATCATATTGGGAAAAACTTAAAAATATTGAAAATGGAGGAAATGATTTTGATTTGCACCACTATATGAGAGATGGATTTGAAAGAAAAGCACATACATTGAAGTTTGGCTATTAAAGAGATAAAAAATGAATATAGGATAGAGGTAGAAAAAAAATGCCTAAATTCCGCAATTCTTGTTTTTTTCCTTAGGTAAAATGTCCCATGCATAAACTAAAATTTGCTAGAACTTATCTACGTCTATTGTTATAATTATCATAATAACCTAATAGCACTCATTTGACATATACGTGCTCGGAAGATGAGGGGCACTGGACATATGGAGCCAGAATATTTATAAAACTGCAAATCAAACTAGTAGTATGGCAAAAAAAGAAGAATACGTTTATCTTGTGGGACATAGTGGTCCAGAAGAAAATATTATTTTAAGCGTCCACAAAAGCTACAAGGGAGCGTTTGAAGCTTGGAATAATTTGAGAATTAGTTTATTAAAAAGAGCTAAAAATGGACTGGAGTATAGAAAAAAAGATGCTGAAAAAAGTTTAAAAGAAGGAAAATGGAGTGACGGTAAACCTTTTACACAAGAAACAATTGATTATTTTAAAAATGTTAAAGAAAAAGGTGATGATATGTATCTTGAAATGATTAAAAAATTATCGTGTAAAGATCCAGATAAAATTGATAATTATCCGCACGAGACTCCTTATATTGAAAAGATGGAAGTTGAGGAATAGAAGAATTTCACTCAATTAATGAGAAAAAAGCTTTGCTTTTCTTTAACTTTTCAGATTAAGCTTATTTATGACTACCCACTTCTGTTTTAGAAAAAGTCAAAAAGTGCCTGTTTCTGAAACGAGACGAAAGATTTATATACGAAGAGCGTATTACCTATTTATGACAACAATAAATACCCTACAGGAAGCTCTGCTAAATAGAGGCAAAATATTCAAGAAAGACGAAATTCTTCATCTCTTTGAAGAATATAAAAAGCTTAAATATATTTCAGAGCATAAGAACATTATTGAGTATCTGGCTAAGCATAATTATATAAAAAGAATATTCTTGGGTTACTACTATATCAATTCTTATGATGAAAAAGAACGAAATTTCTGCAATTATAGAGATAAAGAACTTATATTTCTAGTTTTGAATAAGGAAAAAATAAAATGGTATGTAGGTCTTAATACCGCTATCTATGAACAAGGAAAAACATGGCAAACTCCAAACATTATTAATATAATAAACACAAGGATAAGCGGAAGGAGAAAAATTGTAGGGGCGAATGTGAAATTTATAAAGATTAAAGAAGATCTAGTCTTTGGATTAAAAGAATTAAAAACAAATAATAAAGTCTCTTACTTTTATTCGGATCCCGCTAAAACATATATAGACAAAGTTTATTTTAAGGAGAGTAATAACTTAATAAGAGTAAAGAACACTAAAGAATATTTGAAGAGGTATCCAAAATGGGTTGGCACGAAATAAATAAAAGTAAATAGTGAAATATTTAGCATAAAATACGTTTCGAAAAAAGCCGTTTTTTAGGCTTTTTCGTAAACAAAACCTTTATAAATATACCGGACTACACATAAACAATGAACCGAAAAATAATACGCATTACTATAGATAACTTACTTGATAAAATTGCATCTTATGAAGAAATAATAAACATTTTGAAAAATAAACTTGATATAAAAAATAGCGAAGAAGTATTAAGAAACTTAAGAAGAACAAAAAAAATAGTATATATTTGGAAAGGATACTATTATATAAGAGACGGAGAAGAGATTGAAAAAGATTATCAAAAATACTCTACAGAAGAGATTGTTTTTACTATATTAAATAAACTCGGAATAAATTGGTATATTGGGCTAGAAGGAGCATTAGAAAAACATAAACTAATTTGGCAAGCCATTATCTTAAAAACTATAATAAATAATGTTATTTCTGGAAAAATTACTATAAACGAACAAACATTTATCTTCAAAAAAATAAAAGCTAACTTAATTTTTGGAAAAAAAGAAGTTAGTTCACCAAATAAAGTAAAACTATATTATTCGGACGTTGAAAAAACAATTATAGATTATATTTATTTTAATAAAAAAGTACCAAGTGAACTAACAAATATATGCGATTATAAACATATGAAAAAATACCTAAATATATTACCGAAAAAACTTAGCACTGAGGTGATGCTAAATGGATAAACAACAATTTCTACAATACGCAGAACTAATATCTAAAGCTAACCCTTTTATGAATATAGCAGTAATTGAAAAAGACTATGTACTTTCATTATTTCTTTCTAAATATGAAAGTAATAAAGCAGAACTGCCATCATTACAAAAAATAATTTTCAAAGGAGGAACATTATTAGCAAAAAAATATCTAAAATACCACCGAATTAGCGTAGATTTAGATTTTACTCATATTGAATCTAATCAATTGAGAAAAGAAAAACCTAATAGCAGAGAAAAGAAAATAAAACAATTAATTATACCAATTTTAGAGGAAATAAAGAAAATAGCTGATTCTTGTGGGTTTGATTTTATGCCAGATAGAAAAAATGAAAAATATATTAAAATTCTAAATGATAGATCAGTTTACAAAATATATGTTTACTACACATCATTTGTTACGGGAACAGATGAACAAATTAAAATAGAAATAAATTTTATTGAAGAAAAACAATTTCCCCATAACACAACAACTTTAACAAATCTATCAGAACATTTACATCTAGATAAAAAATTACTTGTAAGCACAGGATATGATTTAATCCCTGCTAACTTACTTGTATATGACATTGAAGAAATTATGCTAGAAAAAATAAGAGCAATTTTAACACGTAATGCCTTAAAAGAAAGAGACATTCTTGATTTATATTTACTAGACAAACAATTTCCATTAAATAAAATTAATATTTTGCAGATTAAGAAAAAAGTAATTAGCGCAGAAGGATTTATACAACGAGTTGATAAACACTTAGATAAATCAATTAAAATATTACTTGAAAATCCTCAGGACTTTTTGAAAAGTGATGATAACATTGATGTGTTACTATTAATAAAAATAAATAAACCCGACTATCATAAATTCAAAGAAGAACTTCTGCCCCTACTTCAAAAAATAATAATTGATATACAACAAAAAAATTAAATTCTTGAAAACAGTCTTTTCAGGACAATTGCAATCATAAGTCAAATTACGATAATTTCCCTGAAATTTGGCATCCACAAAACGCCTAATAAGCTTACTATCAGATGTAAATTTAGTTATTGTTCCAGCTTCCAGCTCATCGTTAAAAAATCTTAGTTTATCTCCCATTTTGAATATGTCTTCTCGTCCCATGAGTTGTGTCATCATGTGTCCACCTTTTAAAAAAGGAGTGATTACCTCAGCAAAGTGGTCAACTTTCTCAAGGTTTGAAAAATCTCGGATTTTTCCTTACTCCCGTCTGGTGGTCGTCTCTGGGTATATGCCTAAATTTCGCAATTCTTCCTTCTTTTCTTCCGGCAAAATGTCCCAGCTGTATATTAAAATTCTCCGGAAGAGATTCGTATCAATAGTTATTCGAGTCACACACATTAGAAGCTTAGTGTTCCCAGTAAAGCACTCGGAATATGTGGTGAAAAAAGTCGGTGTATAGAACCTTAGAAGTAAGATGCGCCGGCCGGGATTCGAACCCGGACCACCAGCTTGGAAGGCTGACATCATAGCCATTAGACTACCAGCGCGTTGTATCTAGAAATTAGCAATCTCTTTTTAAAGTTAACTTTTTGAGTGACTGATTTAAGAAAGATAACACCTACTATATATAAAAAACCTAAGAACACAAATCAAGAAATAAAAATATCAAGAGAAATACACAAAATTAAAGTTTCTTATATCTTTGATGCCAATCTTCAAGTTCTTCAGGTTTTACACCATAAACATAAAATACAAAGATAAATACATAACTGAATAATCCGAAAAACATTAAAATATTCATTGAAAATTGAGATTCTTTTCCTGCTAAAAGTCCCCTTACAACACCAATCATAATAATGTACATTACCATTAACCAAGGAAATTTGGTTCGCCATAAATATTTTGTTCGATGTGCGTCTACTTTCATAATTAATCATTTGCATTACTAATTTAAAAATGTTTCACTTAAAATCAAGTCACTTTAAAGGAGCAAATACTAAAATCCATCTAATATAAATAAAGTCATAGAAATCCAAGTATCATAATCCTAAAAAACTCAAACTAACTCCAAAATAAAACCACCAAGTATTTAAAGGAGGCATTTTGCCAGAGCATCAGGTGAAATTAAATGGCATTTGATAAAAATTTAGATAAAGAACTTTTCGGCGAATCAATTGAATTTGAAACAACAAAGATCAGAGTAAGTGTATTTTCATATAATGGCGGTACTGAAAAACTCCAAATCTCAAGAGAAAACTTAAATCCAACATCAGGAGAATTCTCATTCAATAAGTTAGGTAGAATGACTAAAGAAGAATTAGATAAAATATTACCTGTTGTAGAAAAAGCACATAAAACTATGAAATAAGAGTTTTATATTTATTTTTTTTAAAATTAGCATTCAAATCATTAATTCTAAATATTTTGGTGCATCTAAAATAATTTATTGGTCGCAAGTATACTGCCAATTCGCTCATCTAATTATATTTCGCTGGCGCTCAAGAATAGTCGCCACGCTCGTTCCAATCTTTTAAGATTGGAGCATGAAACTGTGTACAGTTTCTTTGTTCGTTAACACTCCTCGCTGCTCCTTAAAAGTAAACGTAATATTTGCTCATACAAAGGCAGTATACTTTTTAGTCTTTTCCAAATGCACCAAAATCGTGCAAACATTATTAAATATATACTTACTTTAAGCTATTGGGTAAAGATGAGTGACAATTCCAAAGAAGACAAAAAACAGCAAAAACTATTAAAAAAGGCTGAAAAACGAAAAATAATAAAGGAATTTGTTATAAAAAATAAAATAGCAGTATCTATCATTGGAATTATTATTCTTCTTCTAATAATATTTTTTAGCACTAAATTATATCTTATGGTTAATTTTCTTGTAGGAAATGATATAATAGTAAGAATCAACACAAATAGTCAGGATTTTAAAAACTACCATAATGAAACAGAACAACTAAATCTAAATATATCTATTCAAAGTAATCCATTTTGCAGCGTAAAATGTAATGGAGCATTTATTGATCTAAGTAATAATATAACAATTGAAAATACAAACTTTAGTTTAAACTCTAAAACACAAGAAAATAAAAACTACACCCTGCAATCTCCAGAATACGGAGAAGGAGTAAAACTATATAGATATAAATTAGACTGCCAAGGAATAAGAGACACTCTTTGCTATTCATCAGAAAATCCAACAACACAAAATATACTGATAACACTCAAATATAAACTAACTGATCAAGAAGTTGAATTACAAAAATCGTTGCAAGATGAATTAGAAACTATATCTAAAAAAGAAAGTATAACTAAAAGCATAATCTATAATATAATATCCAACCAAGATCAATCAAATCAATACTTTAATTCAGATATTAATATTTCGGACGCTAAAAAACTAAAATCCCAAATAGAAAAAATACAAAATGAAATAGGCACTATAAAAAAAGAATGGGATAAAGGCAACTATATTTATATAAAAAATAAAACTGAAGAACTCAACAATTCTGTTAACACCGCAGGAAATTTAACAGAACAACTTCTAATTAAACAAAATTCAGAAATTGATAATTTCAACCAAGCAATTGAATATGCAAAAATATCTGCAGAAGCAATAAACAATCTCTCAAATCAACCGATTCTAAATTTCGATATAAAAGATTTAATCGACCTAAGCAGCACGCAGTACCAAGAGTATGAAAATAATATAGTATATAAAAACACTATTCCGAATATAATTCTAGCAAAAAATGTCTTTGAAAAAGAGCTAAATAAAACTATTGAAAAAATTAAAGCCATTCAAAAAAATGAAACAATAAAATCTGAAATTACAAACCAAATAAATTTAGAAATAATTTGTAACCTTACTGCAGATTGCACTAACACTGCAACTAATGACAAAATAAGTTCACTTGCGAATCAAGAAGAATTCTCATCAACAAAAACTTGCGAAGATATATTAATAACAAAAAAACAATTAGTAAATATTAGAAAAAAAATAAATCTTAATATATCTAATGAGGATAAAACTGAATCAAACGATATTATTGATAATGAAAAAGCAAATATAGCACAAAGCTACATTAAATTAATTAGGAACACTATCAACGAAGAAACTATTAAACAATATTTAAATCAAATCATTGATAATAAAAATAATGTCAATAAAACAATTAACGAGATTTCAAATAATAATGCTCTTGTAATTTTAACAAGCAATTTACCCACAGAATGCATCAATGACACAACGTATAATAAAATAAATCCTAAACTACAATTGCAACTAAATAAATCACCTATAGTATTAAATAATGTAACAGAAATATTTCAAACAAATCCTGCAATGTGCTGTTTTGAAGAAAATTGTTCTTCA
This sequence comes from uncultured Methanosarcinales archaeon, assembly GCA_964557345.1. Lineage (GTDB taxonomy): Archaea > Nanobdellota > Nanobdellia > Woesearchaeales > DATGWN01 > CAZKZU01. The sequence continues at coordinate 33,668 of CAZKZU010000011.1, read as the reverse complement.
TGCTGCACTAAAAACACATGTCAAAATAAAATAAGTCCAATTATATTTATTCACGGACATTCATTCAATAAAGCATTATCTGCAGAATACAGCACTCAAGCATTTGAATTAATACAACAAAAATTAGAAACTGAAGGAGTAATTAACGCCGGATTTTTATCCATAGACTCAGATAAAAACACACCTAAAGGAATCTTAGGAGAATTAAATAAACCAGTATCATTCAAAGGAAGTTATTATTTTGATGTATTCCATAATGAACAAAGCAGTGAAATAATTCAAACCAAAAGCGAAAATCTCGAAACATATTCAATAAGATTAAAAGAAATAATTGATATCGTAAAATACAAAACTGGAAGTGATAAAGTCACAATTGTAACGCATAGCATGGGCGGACTTATTACCAGAAGATACATAGATATATTCGGAGAAGACTCAATGGATAAATTAGTTTTAATTGCTGTTCCAAATCAAGGAATTGATAAAGACACTGCAAAATATTGCGCATTATTTGGAGAAAGCAGAGAATGCCAAGATATGGAAACGGATAGCTTATTTATTAGCAAACTAAAAACAAGACAATCAACAAATATTACAATTTATAATATCATAGGAACAGATTGCGACACGAATGGATTCAATGGAGATGGGGTTGTAACAAAAGATAATGCTTATCTGGCATATGCTAAAAACTATTACATCAGTGGAAATTGTACAACGACAAATCCACTTCATGTATCAATACTTAATATAAATAAATATCCAGAAGTATTTAATATTATTGAAAATGCGACATTAAACTAAAAAAGATATATAAATAAATAAAAAAGAAAGAACGCGCTAGTATTGAATTTAAATCATAAAAAAGACTTTTTCTCTAATACAAATATTGTTTCATAATGTTTAGTTTGAGGAAACATATCAATTAAAACGACTTTAGAAACACTAAATCCTTTAGAGATTAATATTTTAGTATCTCTTATTAAAGTCTTACCATTACAAGAAACATAAACAATTTTAGAAGTCATATCTCCAATTTCAGAAATACAATTACAACCGCTTCGTGGAGGATCAAGTATAATACAATCAAAACGTTGCTTTTCTTTATGTTTTTCAGCAACATAATAATCAACATCAAATTCAACTGGAGTAACATTAGTAATTTTATTCTCTGTTAAATTAAATTTCATTAAAGAAATACTTCCATCATTACCTTCAACTGCAATAACTTTTTTATTTTTTCTTGATAAAGGTAAAGTAAAATTCCCATTTCCTGCATATAGCTCTAATACAGTTCCATTATGAGCACAGCTTAAAACATTGCTATTAATATTAGAACCAACAAAAGAAACAACTTTAGTTACAAGAACCTCATTCATCAACAAATTATTTTGAACAAAAGTATCGGGATAAAATGCAATATTAAAACCATCTACCGAATAAAAACATTTTTTACCTTGATTTCCAAATACAATTTCCTTAGAAGAATAATCATAAGCAAAAGATTCTTCAGCTATTTTAAATTCATAATTAGTTAAAAAAGGAGGCACAAAAATTTGATTTAACGCATCATTCGAAATAAAACATTTTGATACAGCAACATAATCATTAGATTTTCTACCAAAAAAACCAAATGTTTTAGTAGTATTATCTATTGCAACACGTATTTTATCCCTATAAAAGAAAGGATTTTTAGCAGGAATGACTTCAATATGATTAACATCAATTTTAGCCGTTTTCAAATTATGACTCAATAAATTTTTCTTAGAATCTATTTGAACAGCATAAGAAACACATTGCCAATCGCAACCACCGCATTCACCAAAAACTGGGCATAAAGGGTCAATTCTATCTTTTGATTTTTCTATTATCTCAACTAATTCAGCATTATAATAGATTTTTTCTTTAGAAACAAGATTTGCTTTAATTAAATCCCCAGGAACAGTTAATGGAACAAATACAACGTGTCTAATTCCATTTTCAAACAAATATCCTACTCCTGGCCCAGAAGAAGATAAACTCTCGATTTTAAGTGTAATAATGCCTTCCATAAAGCTTAGAAATTACTCCATATTATAAAGGTAGTTCCTTAAATTATTTACTTCAGAAACCTTTTCGAAAGCTTTTGACCAAGTGATACTAAGAAATCTCTTCCATATTTCCCATTAGTCAAATCATTAAATAAAAAAGCAGGTAAATCTTCAATTGAGTTATTCATTAAATTAATTCCAAGCGATATCGACGCAACACTATCAGTATCTCCTCCTAACCTTACTGCATTAATTAAAACATCTGATGGAGAAGAAAAATTATTAAGCAGATAATAAACTGATAAAACAGTCCTCATTCCTTCAGATGGAACTCCTCTTAGTTTCCATTCGTCACCGAATAATAATTCAGGTAAATTCGAACTTGTCGGAGTCAATCTCTCAACTAATCTCAGATTATCCGCAGTTGTTGAATCAATATTATGTAGAATTGAATAAATCTCATCAACTTTAGGCAATCGTCTCTCATAATAATTATAATGAGAAAGTAAAGCAATCGTTACCGATGATGCTATTCCTCTTGGAGTATCGTGCGTAATAGATGCATTTAATTTTGCAAATTGCACTAGATTATCCGCTTCAGGAATTAGACCAATTGGAACTGAGCGCATAGCAGCACCATTTCTGTCAGAATTATTAATTATTTTGTCGAGCAAGTCTTGTCCTGTGTTTATTGAATCAAGTAAACTATTAAATCTTTGAGCATAACCTATTGCAGGATCCCGCTTATAGCAATCAACAAATTTATTTGCTAATCGTAATTTTAAATCGGAACAAACAACTAATTCATCCTCAAGTAATAATTCAGAAACAGCAATTGACATTTGAGTATCGTCAGTATATCTTCCAGCAACATGCTTAAACTTCTCATTGGGATGAGTTTTATACGACTCTAAATTAATAGTCTCAAATTCAGCTTTAGTCTTATAACAAAACTCATATCCAGCTCCAAAAGAATCACCAATAGCTACGCCTAAAAGCAAATTTTGTGCAGAATTAAACGCCATAGTGTAAGTAATACACTGTTGTTTATAATGATTTCCATTTTACTCACATTTTCAGTTCATTTAAAAAAAGACTGAATTTAAGAGCAAAATGAAGCAAAAGTTTTAAAAAGACTTACTCACAAAACAAAGCTAGATAATACGTTTGTGATTATCATAAGGAGTGATTGAAATGGTTGAAGGACGATGTATGAAATGTAGAGAACAAAAAGAAATGAAAAATGCAAAGCAAGATAAAATGGCTAATGGCCGAGATTGTGTTAAGGGCGAATGTCCAAAGTGCGGCACTAAAATGTTCAAAATCGGAAAGATGAAGTAAGTAAATTACACTCATTAACTATTTTTTTATTTTAATTTCAGTTTCTTAATTTAGCATTCAAACTTTCTCTGGACAAAATCTAAATAAATGCAAAAACAATAGCAAGAATAGCATATACACTCACAAGCTGAGCACCCTCTAACCAATTGCATTTCCCATCAGCAGCAAGGTGATTAATAATCATTACAGCAAGCATTACTGAAACTACTTCAAATACAGAAAATAACATAAAAAAGCCATAGCCAAAAATCTGACTAATAATGATTAATATCGGAACTACAAAAAGAGCAATTTGAATTGCACTTGTAAGACCAATCTCAATTGAAATATCAAGCTTATTTTTCATTGCAAAATTAATTGCAATTGACTTTTCAGCAATATTTGTGATAATTGCAATAATAATTATTCCAATAAAAGTTTGAGACATGCCTAATTGAATTGCAGATTCTTGTATATTAGTTACTAATAATTCAGATTCAACTGCAACAATACAAATAGCAATAAATAAAATTACTGAAGCCCAAAATCTTGTAATAGTTGGCTTTTGAACTGCACTTTTAATTTCATCAGATGATGCAAAAATTTCTTTATGAGTTTTAAGAGAAAAGTAAAGACCCGCAATATAAATTAAAGCCATTACAATTGCAACTGAATCACTAACTATACCTAGTCTAGGATGTTCCGGGCTTGCAAAAGCGTAAAGACTGGGAATAGTCATTCCCACTAAAGCAATAATTAACATAGTAGATGAAACAGAAACTGCTTCTCTATTGAAATGCTGATGTTTAAATCTAAGTCCACCAAAGAAAACACTTAATCCGATTAACAAAAGAAGGTTACCCAGAATACTTCCTATAATAGAAGCTTGAACTAATCTAATCAGTCCGTGAGATAAAGCTAAAACTGCAATTATAAGTTCAATAAAGTTTCCAAAAGTTGCAGAAATAAGCCCTCCTACAGTAGGATTAGATTGAATGCAAATTTCTTCAGTTGCATAACCAATAATTCTTGCAAGAGGAATAATTGCTAATATAGAAGTAATAAATATCAAAACTTTATTTGAAGAATATATCGCTAAAAGCAAACTTATAGGAATAAATAAAAGCATCCAATAAAATACAACTCCAATCTTCATTCCTTTAATAAAATCTAACATTGCAAGACAACAGATCAAATTTACTAGTTATAAATATTTCGCTACCGTAAAAGGAGAACTAAATTAAAATACATTCAATTATTTATTGAGAATTAATATTACATGCTCGCACTGCATCTTCTAATTTCTTTTCATCTCTATGCATAACTGCAGATGCAACACTTAAAGCGTCAATTAAATGAACTTTTTGAAGAAAGGGACTATTATTTAATTCTAATTTAACAAGACTTTTATTTTTAAAAGTAGGAGAAACTCTAAATTCATCAACCTCTGATGGAAATCTCACATTATCAATCATACACCAATATTGACTTTGAAGTGTTCCAAAGCGCAAACCTATTCCTGAAGGCATTATATCTATTCGCAAAACATCAGAGAAAACACTCCCAACATTCATAGAGTCTCCAGTAATTAATTTGTATCGATCTAATTCATCACAAACGTGATTTAAACTTTCTAGAGACCTCTCTAAAAGATATTGATTCAATAATCTTTTTGCATGACTCATAAGCCCATTATCAATAAGATGAGTTGCAACAGCACTAATAAAATGCAATTCCTCGTTAAGAGTAGTATGTTCTTCTAAATCACGTCGATACTCGCCATTAGTTTGTCTACCTTTATTACTTTCAACTAATTGTTTATATATGCCATGAATAAAATGAGGTCTTTGTCCATAATCTAATTTATGAACTCTTTCATTTAATTGTGATTGTAATTCGCCTGCCATACAAATACATAACAGATACTTCTTAATAAAGATTACTACTTTAGAGTTAAATTCCTACTAGAAATGAATTAATTAAAGTAAACATAATTAAGGTTGCTTTGGTCTTAAGAATACCCATTTATCAGTTCTAATTGGTTGACCAACTTTTTCCATAACTCGCTGAATTTTATTTTCAATATATTGCTTATAAAAAGCAGTATAGTATGAAATAAATGTAGAAAGAGTAAACAATACTATTAAAGCTCCAAACAATAAATAAAATACACTAAATAATACTGAAGCCCAATGTTTAGGATACAAATGATCCGTATAACCTCTGCTCGTAACTGACATAGTAGAATAATATAATGCGTCTAAATAACTCCATCCTTCTGAAAAATGAAAAAATAAAGTTCCAGCTAAAAGCAAGAAGAATAACATAAAAATAATAGTAACCAATCTACTAATAAATTCACTTTTTTCCCTTTGTGGATATGAAGTCATACAGTAATTTATATGCCTCCACTTTTAAATATTACGCTTATAAAAAGAGTTCTTCAAAAGAAAACCGATCCTAAAAACCATAATATTTTTAATTCAATCCCTTGATTAGCAAAAATATGTTTACTGTAAGAAAAGATGTTCAAGGAGTAAAAGTAGAAAATAAGTCAATAGTTAAATCTAAACCTTTATCTTCTTCTAAATCCAATACTCTACAATCGAAACCTCTTCAAACTTGCTATCGTCCAGAAAAAAGTATGAAGCAATCTATCTATGAAGGATCTTTATTTTCAATAATGGACGGATTTACTACTAACTTTATTTCACCTTTTGCAATTGCACTAAATGCAGGAAATACATTTATTTCGATTCTTGCAACTCTTCCTGCACTTATTGCATCATTTTCACAACTTTTTGTAACTTTCCTACTTGAATTATACAATAAAAGAAAATCATGGATTATTTGGGGAGTATTTTTACAAGCAATAACTTGGCTTCCACTTGCTTTTATCCCATATGTATTTCCTCCTGAAGCAACAACTGCCAGACTTACAACTTTATTTATTTTTATAACTTTAAACGCAACTTTTGCAGCAATAATTGGGCCTATTTGGACAAGTATGATGGGAGACATTGTTCCAGAAAATATAAGAGGATCATATTTTGGAAAAAGAAGTTTTATTTTAGGAATAGTCTCATTCTTAACAACATTCTCTGCAGGCCTATTATTAAATTTCCTCTCCCCAACTATCGGAACAATAATTACATTCTCAATTATGTTTGCAATTGCATTCCTTGCAAGATTAGGCGGGATTTACTTCTTCACGAAAATGGAAGAACCTGAATTGGTTTTAAAAGAAAATCCAAGATCAAAAGATTATAATTTCAAAAAATTTATTTCCAAAATAACAACTAACGAATATGGAGTATTTGTTATGTATCTTTGCTTATTCGGTTTTGCGGTAAACATTGCGTCTCCTTTCTTCTCAGTATACATGCTAAAAAATCTACACTTTTCATACACTCAATTCACAATAATCGCAAGTGCATCAATTATATCGAGTTTTATTACAGTTCTTTTCTGGGGCAAATATTCTGATAAATATGGAACAAAAAACGTCATGTTACTTACAGGATTTTTAATTCCATTAGTGCCACTACTTTGGATCTTTACAACCAACTTCAAAATATTATTCATAATTGAAATGTTTTCAGGAATTGTTTGGGCAGGATTTAACCTTTCATCGTCAAACTACGTATATGATGCAACTGACCCTGCAAACCGAACAAAAAATGTTGCATACTTGAACATCCTAAGAGGATTATTTGTTTTTGGAGGAGCTATTTTAGGAGGATACATGACAAATCATCTCCCAAGTTTATGGTTTGCATCTGCAATCCCTGTTGTTTTTCTAATATCGTTCGCGCTAAGACTTTTAGTTACAACTATTTTCTTCTCAAAAGTTAAAGAAGCACGATTAGTTGAAGTTAGGATTAGTAAATCAATGTTCCATAGTTCAATAATTATTAACCCAAAACAAGCAGCTTTCCAATACACTCATCCAGTAAAAATTGAAAATACACAAAAAACAAACTATTGTGATCATAACCATACACAAAAAGATAATTGCAACTATCAAAAGATAGAAAAAACTCAAAATCAAATTAACGCAGAAGAAGAAAGAAAAAAAAGAGAAGAACAATCAATTAAAGAAGGTAAAAAATGGGTTAGTCAACACATCAAAAGGACCCAAGGAATAGATCTAGATCAGAAAAAGACGCTAGACAATATTAGAAAAAATCAAGGATATTTTGATAAATCGAATAAAAAATAGACATATATCAAATAAATAATTATAACAAATAATATAGATAAAAGCATATAAAAATAATAATTTCTTAGAAAACTTTTTAATCTAAAAACATATTCGAAATTTTATGCTAAAGGATTGGAGACAAAAAGCAAGTAAATACTTAGCGGAAGCTATGAAGTTAAATGCAACTCCAAAAGATATTGCTTTCGGGTTTAGTCTTGGTACGTTTCTTGTAATATTGCCAATTTCAGGACTGCATATACCATTAGCAACATTAGCGATTTTTATTTTTAAAAAAATTAATCGGCTTGCATTATTTGGCTCTTTTGCTTTTTGGAATCCACTAACATTGATGCCAATATATGCATTAAGTTATAAGATAGGGGATTTAATATTAAACGATAGTGCTGTTACATTTTTTACTAATGACTATATGAATATAGCATTTGACTTATTAATGAGATTTATTATTGGAGAAATAATCTTAGCGGTAGTCATTTCAATAGGACTTTATTTTTTAATAAGATTCATAGTCTCAAAATATCAAAAAAGTAATCCTAGTGGAAAAGAAATAAATCACCATGATAAAGAAATAGTTCCTTGAAAATATTAGAATAAGAATTAGATTACGATAAAGATTGGAAAACTCTAATATTACTTAAAATCTAATAGAATCTAAAATATCGTGGCTACATTTTGCTAAATCTTCCTTTTCCAATTCCAATCCATGTTCTTTAGCACTAATCATCAACCTGGTTTTATAGAACATAACATCTTCATTAGAAACCCTTGCAAGAGAATCAACTTTTACCAAAGGATAAGGATAACCAATAAAAATAGGATCATTAGACAAGAAACTTAATATTTGAAAAACCCAATTATTTTTCATCAAATCACTATTTGACTTTACCATAGATTTTGAAACATCAACACGTAATATTAACTTAGAGTTAACTGCCAATTTACAAAAATATATATCAGCATTGTGATTGACTATCTTTGAAACTAGAATATTTTTTGCAACCCACAACTTATGCTCCTTAGCTTTTGGAAGTAACGCTATTTCTTGACCCAAACTTCTTCTATCTGTAGAAAGTCCTGATGACTTAGAAACTGCACAAAGCAACACATCAAGATCTTTAAATTCATCCAAAATTTTAATTTCAATTGAATTAGAAGCAATTAAACTTCCATCAAGTACAACAATTGCTCCTTTATGAGCCATAGATAATTGCCTTGCAAACTCCAATTCCGTAATTCGACGTAATTTTTCAACAGCAACTACAGAAGTAGTAACGGTTTCACCTAAATAAAACTTAATTTTCTTAAAATCTACGTTATATTTAGAAATAACATCATTCAAAAACTTACTATCAGAACTAAATTTAAGAGCTGAATCACAAAAAACAAAACAACTTTCAATCTTACTGCAAATGCTCTTTTTACCTTTCCAAACAACTGCAGCAACCTTAATCATCTGTAAACTATAAGCAGGACTTCCAAAAATCTCACTATTACCGCCATCAATCCAAATAGAAGTAGTTTCATCCAATACAGAATTGTTCACATTTTCCAATAAACTAATCGGTTCAAATACAACATTATCTAAACTAGAATCATAAGAATCAGATGATAAAAGAATTTTAGAATCTCCTTTTTGTTTTAGCATCTCAATAAATTCTTTCATTTAGGTCCTCTTGTAAAAGAATAAATAAATTAATAATAAAATAATAAATACTTAAAAATAAATAATCAAAATAAAAAACTTAATTAATTTGCTTTATCAAAACGTTAAACTTATATTCCTTAATTTCAACTGAAACAGTTAAGGTAGAATCTAAGTCTGAAGTAAGTTCTAAAGTTTTAGCCCCACAAATTGATTTAATCAAATCTAGATGAGGAGAAACTATTTCAAAGAACACACTACTATTCATTTTGACAGATACAACATCAGATTTAACTAAGCCCATAGTTTTTCTTTCACTTTGAATTCTTCTAATTAATTCTCTGCTTAGTCCTTCAGCAATTAATTCGCTAGTTAGTGTAGTATCAATTACAATCATACATTGCGGAGTTTCAGCCATAACATAAGGCATAGATATTGAAATATCAAATACAACATGCTGTTCTTTTAATTCAACATCTATTTCGCCAAGACCATTTGCACTATCATTTACTTTCATTGCAAAAGGTTTTCCAGATTTAATAGTTGCCTTAATTAATTTTGCTTTTTCTTTATCAAAAGTCATAATTTGAGTGGCAATTGCCGCAGTTGGAACACCATAATCTTTTCCAATTTCTTTGTAATTTGGCTTAATTTTATATTCGAGTTTATCAAAAGTAGAAACTACAGAGATATCCTTTAAATTTGCTTGCATAACTATAGAATCATTCAACTTTTCAATTGATTTTACAATACTATCACTAGTAGTAATTACAATAGCTTTTGAAACAGGTTGCCTTACATTTAATTTTGCTTTTTCTCTAGCAGCAAGTATTCCTGAAACAACCTCAAGTGATTCCATAAATGCACTTTCAATTGATTCATCAATTAAACTCTCATCACAAGTTGGCCATTTTGCCATATGCACACTTTCATGTGAAAATTCATGATGAATATGAGGATCATGTCCAGAAACAACCTTTCCAGAATCAGCAGTTACTCCATGTAATGCGCCTTTGAAATTTTGATAAATCATTTCTGAAATAAATGGACAAATCGGTGCAAACATCAAAATAGTTTTACTTAAAGATTCGTATAAAGTATAAATCACTGCCGAGACTTCGGCTTTATCTTCTGAATTTGCTTTATCTCTAGTTGCTTTAATGTAATCTCTACTTATAGATAAAAATAAATCTCCAACTAATGCGGGAGCGTTATCTAACTGATATTTCTCGAGATTAGAAGTTAATTTTTTAACAGTAGAATTAGTTTTAGATAAAACATATTTTTCTTCCAATTGCAGATTTTGTTTTCCAATAACTAACGCCTCATGAAAACTTAAACCTTGTTTTGAAGCATTACTAACTAAATCTAAAAAATACTTTGCAGTATTCCAAAGAATTGTCAAGTGTCTTTGATGAACGGATAATTGTTCCCAACTAAATGCAATATCTTCTCCAGCTTTTGTCTTAGAGAAATAATATCTAAAATTATCAACACTAGATTTTTCTATCACTTGATCTGGTGAAATAACATTACCAAGAGACTTGGACATTTTCACACCATCAACATCAGCAATAAATCCATGCATACCAACATTTTTGAATGGAACTTTATCATGAGCTATTACACTAGCTACCATCAAAAGATTAAACCATCCTCGGATTTGATCTTTTCCTTCATTAATATAATCAGCAGGGAAAAACTTTTCAAATTCTTCCTCACTATTTTTTTTACTTGGATAATATAAAGAAGCCCAACTTGCACAACCAGCATCAATCCAAACATCTAATACATCAGGAATTCTAGCTAATTCTTTCCCTGTATTCGGACTTTTAATTTTAACAGAATCAATCCAGGGTTTATGTAAATTTTCTGGAATAGGAGTAGTTGCAATTTTTTTTAATTCATCTGTTGAAGAAACTACATAATATTCATCGATATCGCCATCAGAATTTCTTGAAATCCAAATAGGAGCAGGAGTTCCCCAATATCTTTGTTTTGTAATTGAATTATCACGTAAATTTTCTAGCCAAGAATTAAATGCATTTTTTGCTTTTTCAGGATACCAATTAACATCACTATTAAGTTCAAGCATTCTTTTCTTTAAATCTTCAGTTTTGAAAAACCATTGTTTTGTTGTTCTAAAAACAACTGGATTATGACATCTTTCACAATGAGCGTATTCGTGATCAACAGGACTAGTCTTTACTAAAAAGCCTTCTTCCCTCATCATTTTCACAAAATGAAGATCATCTTTTTTCGCAATATTTCCTGCGTATTTGGGAATTCTTGCTGGAAATACACCATATTCATTAATTACGTTATACGGAGGAATTCCATTTCGCATTCCAACTTCATAATCTTCAGGACCGCAACCAGGTGCACAATGAACTAAACCAGTTCCAGCGGACGCATCAACGTATTCGGTGCTAAGTAAAACAGTAAATGCTTTTGGTGAATTTTTTTGTATCTCAGCAATATCAGGATTAACACTTGCCCAAGGATGAATATATTTCATACCCTCTAATCTACTTCCAGCAAAAGTTTCAACTATTTCGAAATCAATATCATCAACGTTAGATAAGAAAATATTTGCTAACTCTTTACAAACATACCAAAATTCTTCTTGTCCTTTATTTTTCCCGTCAGTATAAGTAATTTTAGCTTTAACATAATCCATATCCGGATTTACCATAATTGCTAAATTAAAAGGAATAGTCCAAGGAGTAGTTGTCCAAATTATAAAGTACTCATTATCAGTTCCTCCAGTACCTGCATTTCCTGCTTTTTTAAATTTTAAAAAAATAGAATTTTCTCTAACTTCCTTATATTCTTGTTCGTGTTTTGCAAGAGCAGTTGCACAACTAGCACACCAGCTAATAGTCTTTTCTCCCAAATACAAATGTTTTTTATTATCAGCTTGTTTTATTAAATACCAAACAGAATCAAAATAATCTTCAGTAATTGGTAAATAAGGATCGGTAAAATCAAGAGTTATACCAAGTTGCTTAAGATCTTCAGTCATCTTTGCAGATTTTTCATTTGTCCAGTTAACACATTCTGTTGCAAATTTATCTAATCCATAAGCTTCAATATCTTCTTTTTGCTTCAACCCAAATTTAGCTTGAACTTTGTGTTCAGTAGGTAAACCATGAACATCATATCCAGCTCGAGCTAAAACATTAAAACCTTGCATTCTCTTATATCGAAGAACCATATCTTTTAGAGCGTGATTCCAAGCGTGACCACAATGAATATTACCAGAAGTATAAGGAGGACCTTGTAAAAAATAGAAATTCTTGCCATGTTTATTTCTTAAATTAATTTTATCAGTTATTTTACTATCTTCCCAAAAACTAACTAATTGTTTTTCAGATTCCTTTGGATTATAATTCTCAAAATTTAAGCTTATCATTATTCCTCTTTACTTTTTCACACAATCTAATTAATATTATATAAACTACGCACTAAATTGGCATAATAATACGATGTTAATTACAAATATGAAGAAATAGTTCATTTAAAAAGATATGGGTCGAATAATTAATATCAATAGCCAACAACTTACTTAGTGAAAAAGCCTCTAATCTTTCTTATATAATATGGCAATATGAAGAATAATGCATAAGTTATACAAATTGGAGTTACTTTGTAAGTATTATACTTGAAGACTCCTTCTGCATAAAGTAACTCATACATAAAAACCCCAAGTGAAATTAAAGGAATTACTACAGCTAAAATAAATTGATGATGACCTTTTAAGGCAGTCATACCATTAATGACAGTCTCAAATACCGCCCCAATAAGCACCGCTACTAAAGCCACCAAAAGATAAATAAAATTTCCTGTTATAATCATAATAAAAGGCAAAAGAAAAAAGAAAACCATAAAATTTCCAATAATCATAGTTAAAAATACAATCCAATGAAGTATTTTGTCATAAATAGAATTTACTATATGATGCGTTTCTTCGTGTTGAGAGAAAATTAGATCGGCATGAACAAGATCCTGCTCACTCCAACCTTTCTTACGCATTTTATCCAACAACTTTTCTGCACTATGCATAATGCATCTTCTGTGTAACAAAGTTTTTAAAGTTAATCTATTCTTGAAGGAATAGCGCTTAAGAATAAACAATTCAAGAATAAAAGAAAAATATAAGCTAAAGTTAAAAAACTAAGCATAATCAAAAAATAACATGAGATACAAAAATTTCGAACTAGATCAATTCCAAATTGATGCAATTAATGCAATAAATCAAAATCATTCTGTAGTAGTTTCAGCTGCAACTGGTACTGGAAAAACTTTAATTGCAGACTATATTGTAAACGAAGCAATAAAGCAAGGCAAAGAAGTAGTTTATACCTCACCTATTAAAGCACTTAGTAATCAAAAATACAGAGAATTCCATGAAGAATACGGAAACAAAGTAGGACTTTTAACAGGAGATGTTTCAATTAATCCAGATGCACCAATATTAATCATGACAACTGAGATTTATAGAAATATGCTTTTAGAAAAAGAGCCCATGGATAATCTTAGTTACGTAGTATTCGATGAAATCCATTACATTAACGATGTTGAAAGAGGAACTGTCTGGGAAGAAAGTTTGATTTTCTCTCCAAAAAACGTAAGATTTTTGTGTCTTTCTGCAACTATTCCTAATCATAAAGATTTTGCAGGCTGGATTTCTAAAATTAAAGGACATCCTGTTGAAACTGTTAATTATATGAAACGAGCAGTACCTTTAGCCCATCAAATTTATGATTTTAGACTTGGAATCTCAACAATTGCGGATCTTAAAAAAGACAAAATAAAAGATTATTCTGACTTTCACAGAAATAAAAAAGCTAACAAAAGAGATCAAAGACCTAAATTTCCAGCTCCAAATTACATGGACTTAATTAAAGAACTTAAAGAATCCAATGATTTACCAGCTATTTCTTTTTCATTCAGTAGAAGAGATGCATTTGAAAAAGCATATGAAATGGGGGACCATTTTGATTACACAACAGCTGAAGAGAAAAAAATAATTAATGATTTTCTAAATAAAGAAATTCCAGTATCTATCAAAAACATGGAAAGCGTAAAAGCCATGAGATTATTCCTTCCAAGAGGTTTTGCAGTTCATCATGCAGGAATATTACCTCAAATGAAAGAAGTTGTTGAAAAACTATTCGCTAAAGGAGTAATTAAAGTATTATTCGCAACTGAAACTTTTGCTGTTGGAATAAACATGCCCGCAAAAACAGTAATCCTAAATTCTATTAAAAAATATGATGGTATCTCAACAAGATACCTTTCAACTAAAGAATACTTCCAAATGGCTGGAAGAGCTGGTAGAAGAGGAATTGATACTCATGGAAGAGTTATAGTCGTAGTAAATAGAAACGAACTTGACATGGATGAACTTCAAAGAGTAACTTCAGAAGATGTTGAACCAATCATCAGCAGATTCAATATCAGTTATAATACAGTACTTAATCTTATCAAGAATCATAAAAAAGAAGAAAGAGACGTAATTTTAAGAAGTAACTTCGGATATTATATGAAAAAAGGAGATCAAGGAAGAATTGATCAAAGTTATTACAATTACCTAAATGTCCTTGCTAAAATGGGATATGTTGAAAAAACAGAAAATGATTATACATTAACTTGGAAAGGAGCATTTGGAACACACATATTTTCGCACGAATTGATTTTGGCAGAACTGTATTATTCTAAAATAATTCAAAGTTTAACTGACATCGAACTACTATCAGTTATAACATCTTTCGAATACGAAGGTAGAATGTCTGATGAATTTGATGAAAAAAATGTCAATGTTGGACCATTACTAAACAAATTAGAAATAAATACTTACATTGCAAAACATACAAAAAAGAAAATGGTTAAAAAAGTGTATAAATTTGTTTCAATGTGGGCAAATGGATGTAAATTTGAAGATCTTTTCACGATATGTAACCTTGCAGAAGGAGATATAATTAGACTATTTAGAAGAATTATTGATAACCTAAAGCAACTAAAATCAGCAATGATCTATGAAAAAGATGAAGAAATGTCTAGAAGACTCTCTGCATGTATTGATAAAATAGATAGAGATTTAGTTAAAGTTGTGTTCTAAAAATATGTAAAATTAATATAACTAATTTGAGCCAAATTGTGTCTATTTCTGTAATCACTTAAAAATAATACCTTTAGAAACTAATTTAAATATTTTAAATATCCCTCTTAGAATGAATCAAAATCTAGCAAATTTAGTAAGAGATCAAACTGAATTGCAAATTGAAGGAGAAACAATCAGATTTAATACTCTCGATACTTATTCCCTTCATTTTGGATTTAATCCAATAAGTTATCAGCAAAATGAAGATATGTTTTTTGAAACACTAGATATCAAACCTCCAAAAAAAACAAAGCTAGAAAAACAAATAATAGCTGAAAAAAGAAAAGACAATGAACTTTGGAGAGAAAAAGGAATTAAACGATTATTGGAAGATTACATCAAACAAAAAGGAAGTGTCGTTTGGGCAGATTTAGGTTGTGGAAATGGAATTGCTCTTAGGCAAGGAAAAATATATCTCGAAAGTATAGGAATTGATCCTAGTAAACTACATGCATATGGTTATGACGCATTACCGCCAAATAGAGATGAAATAAAACGTCAAATAATGCTCTACCCAAAAGACTATAACTATCAATTATTACTAAAAAGAAATGAGCCAATCATAAAACAAATGGATATAGCAACTGTGAAATTTGAAGAAAAACCAGATATAATAACTGCGTTTGATGTTTTATTCTGGACAAAAAATCCACTTAAGATTTTTGCTAACGCTATAAAACAATCAAATTTAGGAGCGACTATTTGCTTAAACAGAACTGAATTTATGATGAGAGTGTACAATCCAAAGGATAATCATCCTGAAATAAATATATTCGAAAAAATTTGCTCTAATAGTAGCACGAGTACAGGAATTTCAGCTCAGTATGTATCTAGACAATATGCTATTCTAAAAAAGATTTCAGAAAATCAAGACTTCACATTTGGGTATAAATTACACCATAGGAGTCAAAGACATCCACAAGCATTTTGCTATTTTTATAGTCCAAAAAATAAGTAATACAACAATACGTAGAGATTCTTAAATATATTTAATATATACAATAACTTAAATAACTTTAAAAATAATCGGCATAAAAGAAAATTAATCAATAAATGAAAGGAATATACAAGAGGTAAAAAATGCACACAAAAGATATAGCAATCGTTTACATGGTGGCAGGAATGTCATCTAGATTTGGCGGTAAAATAAAACAATTCGCAAAAGTTGGCATAAATGGCGAGACATTGATGGAATATTCCATGAATCAAGCCTTAAAAGCAGGATTTACTAAAATTGTCTTTATCGTTGGAAAATTAACTGAAGCTCCCTTTAAGGAAAAATTTGGAAATTCTTTTGAAGGAACTCCGATTCTATATGCACATCAGACTTTCGACCCGATTTATAGAGATAAACCCTGGGGAACTGTTGATGCAATTTGTTCAATTTCAAACATAGTAAACTGCCCGTTTGTAGTTTGTAATGGAGATGATATTTATGGAGAAAAAACATTCCAAACTCTAGTCAATCACATTATTGATGGTAAAAACTCGGAAGCAAGTGTAGGATATCATTTATCTGAAGTATTACCAGAAAAAGGCTCAACAAATAGAGGTATTTTTGAAGTAGATGAAACACACCATATTGTCAAAATAGAAGAAAAATTTAACATTGTCAAGCACAACTTACAAGAAAGCAATCTTAAAGGAAAAGAACTTTGTAGTATGAATATATTCGCACTTCACCCTGAAACACTACATAAACTCAACAGAATTCTTTTCGAATTTAAATTAAAACATAAAGAAGACAGAAAAAAAGAATGCCTTTTGCCAGTTGAACTTTCAACTTTAATTGAAAAAAAAGAAATTTCAATGAAATTATACCCTTCTGAAGAAAAATGGCTAGGAGTAACTAATCCGGAAGACGAGGAAATAGTTAAAAATCAAATTCTTGAAATAGAACAAAATAGAAAATAATATGTTTCAATACCACTTTTTAAAATATTTTTTTAAAATTATTATTTAATCAAACAAAAAGTAAAAATATATAAAGCATTAATGCCAATGTATTCTGATTTAATAAACACCTAAAATGAAGACTATAGATTTCCGAATACAAGTTCAAAAAACCTCATACACATGTGGCGCAGCATCCATGAAATGGATAAATTATCATCATACTAATCACACAGTCAGTGAAATGTCTCTTTATAGAATTGGAAAAGCAGCTCAATTAGAATTAACCGGAGATTTAGATCGAACGGGTAGAGGTTCTGAAAATAATTCTCTAAATGCAGTTGATCAAAAATCAGGACTAGGAAGTACAGGAATTATCGAAATTGCACACACACTTGACCTAAAAGGAATGATCTCACAAACAGGAGACCTAAATAAACTTGAGTTTTTTATCAAACAAAACATTCCAGTTTTAATCGACTTTCAATGCCCAAGACAAAATCCAGGAAATGCAGGACATTATTCAGTTGTCATCGGAGTAAAAGGAGATAAAGTAGTAATTGCAGACCCTGGAAATGCAAATTTTCTAAGATATGACATGAAATATTCAGATCTTCAAAAAATCTGGTGGGATCCAACTCCAAAACACAATAATTGGATGGCTGCGTTTTGGAAAAAAGAAGACAGAGTTAATGTTCCATTTAATGGACGATATATATAAGAATCTAGTTAACTATACAGCAAATTAAAGTAATAATATTTTACCTTCTAATCACTTAAAGAATAAAGCAAAAGGATTACCTGTAAAATAAGTTATAAATGAAAATAAAATTATTCCAATAAAGACTAATGCCAAGAATAATATCACTCTTTTATTCCATTTCTTATTAGGACTAACTCTATTTAATGCTATATTAAACATTCTTCCACCATCTGTAATTGAAGCAGGGAATAAATTAATAATACCTAAAGATAGAGTTATTTCAGTCATTAAGATTATTAAACCTTTAAACCAAGAAAATAGGCCAGAATATGGCTTTGCACCTTCTTTAATTAAAACATTATCATGAATATTAGTTATACCCATAAACCCAGATCTAGCATCATTAGGATTTGCAACTAAAGTCAAAGTTTTATTATATGCTTTAGGATTTAACTCAGAACCATTATTATTAATCAAAGAATTATTATTAGAATCAGACTTATTTAACAAAAGAAAAGTCACATTTTGACCGGGATGAACATATACTAACTCATCAGACAAAACATTTTTATCAGTAATAACTTTGCCATCAATTCCTAATATAACAGTTCCATTTTCTATTCCAGCGGCATACATAGGATAAGATTCATTTTGAAGAACATCAAATGCTACTCCATTAGTATCAGTTATTTTAGATTCTATTGGATTAATGATAAGTAAAGAAATCAAAAGTAAAGGAATAAGTAAAACAAAATTAGCCATTGGCCCAGCAGCAGAAATACTATATTGTATTACATCACTTTGCTTTTCAATTTGCTTTTCATCTGGCTCAACAAAAGCAGCAGGTAAAAATGGAACAAAGATTGCAAAAAGACCAAATCCAGTGTTTTTCAACTTTAAACCGTTAGATAATATAACTAAAGCATGCGCTGCTTCATGAACTAAAACAATTAAGAATATAGTTAAAATCCAATGAGTAAAACTAATATATCCAAGTACAGGGATGTCAACAAATGGCAAAAAAGGAGCAACAGCTTGAACTTGCGGAGCAGTAACTAAAGAATAAACGACATATGCAATCATTAAAACTGCTAAAATCATTCCAAAAAAACCAAATCCAATAGAACAATAACCGAATATTTTTATTGCTTCTTTGTGTTTTTGAGCAAATCTCTTCATTCTTTCAATACCAAAATCTCCTCTGTAAAGGAATGCATAAAGGAGGGGAAAAGCAATTCTTTCCATTTTAACATTTTTTTTGTTCTTAAATAAATAATATCCAATAAATAGAATAAAAATAGTAGCTAGAATTATATCAATTATAAGCGCAGTACTACCTAATTTTGGGATTAAAGTTTCCATTTAATACTAACTTACCGTGACCCATTTATATTGATTTTGATTTAAAGGGTGCATCCGGAAAAGAATAAAATACTATACTGCCTGTTCATGAGCCAATATTGCGTATGACTAAACGAAGCAACGACGAACGCATAGTGAGGAGTGTCGCGACTATAAACAGGCGAATGCCGACAAAAAGAAGGAAAGCGAATTGGCAGTATAGATGTGATTAATAATTATTCCAGATGCACCCAATTTAAACCATCTATAAATTAAGATATAACATATTTATTATCAAAACAAAAAAAACAAGCTAAAATATATAAATAGTTCAAAAAAACACAAACGGATGAAAATCGTTTGCTTAGACTTAGAAGGAGTATTAATACCTGAATTTTGGGAAGAATTCTCAAAAGCAACAAAAATCCAAGAATTAATGCTAACTACAAGAGATATTCCTGATTACGACGAATTAATGCAAATGCGAATTAAACTTCTTAAAGAAAACAATCTCGGAATCAACGAAATTAAAGAAGTTGTCAAAACAATGAACCCCTTTCCTGGAGCTGTTGAATTTATTAGATGGCTAAAGCAAAGAACTCAGCCAGTTATAATAACTGGAAGTTATTACGATTACATTATGCCACTAATTGAAAAATTAGAATATCCTTTTACTATTGCTAATTTTCTTGAACTAGATAATGATGGTGCAGTTACAGGATACAAACTAAGAGAAAAAGATGGCAAAATTGAAATGGTCAATAGGTTTAAAGAAGCTGGATATAAAGTAATTGCTGCAGGAGACAGTTTCAATGATGTCAAAATGCTAAAAGGAGCAGATAAAGGAATATTATTTAAACCATGCGAAAAACTTAAAACACAAGAACAACAATTAGAAGTTGCTACTAATTACGAAGAATTAAAAAAATTAATTGAAAAAGAATT
The DNA here is from genome assembly GCA_964557345.1 of uncultured Methanosarcinales archaeon. Taxonomy (GTDB): domain Archaea; phylum Nanobdellota; class Nanobdellia; order Woesearchaeales; family DATGWN01; genus CAZKZU01. Next base: position 13,403 of record CAZKZU010000011.1, on the reverse strand, counting down.
ATAATTAAAAAGCGTCAATACATACTAATCAGATATAATATAATAGTAAAATAATATAATAGCAAAATAACCCAAAATGATTGAAATACTATTTTTAATTGTAGGCATAGCACTTCTAATAAAAGGTGCAGACTTTTTAGTAGATGGCTCTTCATCACTTGCAAAAAAATATGGAATACCAAGCCTAGTTATTGGACTTACAATTGTTGCATTTGGAACTTCTCTGCCTGAACTTGTAGTAAACATTCTTGCTGCAATAAAAGGGTCCGGGGAAATTGCATTCGGTAATATTATCGGTAGTAATATTGCTAATATACTCTTAATTTTAGGAATTTCAGCAATAGTGATGAATATTAGAGCAGAACATTCAACAATTTGGAAAGAAATTCCATTTTCAATTCTTGGAGCAATAATTCTATATATTTTTGCTAAAATATTTTGGATAGACGGCATTGAACTAAACAAACTATATCGATTTGAAGCAATTATTTTACTTTTATTTTTCATAATTTTCTTATACTATATATATGAAATGATGCGAAATAAGAAAAATGTCAATGAACCAAATTTGACCAAAGAAATAAATGAAGAAATTCACAAACATTCAAATTTAAAAATTTCATTAATGATTATCGGAGGACTTATTGCCTTATATTTTGGCGGAGAATGGACTGTAAAAGGAGCTGTATTCATCGCTCAAAAATTCGGATTAAGTGAGTATTTAATCTCTGCAACTATTATTGCAGTTGGAACTTCATTGCCTGAACTAGTAACATCAATAATTGCTGCACTAAAAAAAGAATCTGATATCGCGATAGGAAACATCGTTGGAAGTAATATTTTTAACATTTTCTTTATATTAGGCATAACTGGATTAATTAGTCCAATAGCAATACCATCATTTATAGCAACGGACATCTTAATATTAATTGTAATAAGCATTATCTTCTTCCTGTTCTTCTTCGTCGGAAAAAGACAAGAATTAAAAAGATGGCAAGGTATTTGTTTTATATTGATGTACATAAGCTACATTGTTTTTCTAATTTTCAGAGGATAACTAAAAATCCTCTAAATAAATCAAAGTATAAATACCAGTCAACATATAAACTGACAAAATTTATCACAAGTGTATGAAAAATATGGAAAAAACAGCACAAACCAAGCCAATGGTTGAGCCAGAAATAGATACTAATAACATAATCATATTTGAAAATGAAGATTTAATTCTTGTAAATAAATCTGGAAACTGTCCAGTTCATGAAGGTGGCGCATATAAAGAAAATTGTTTAACTAGAATTCTTGAATTGAAATACGGACATAGAGTCTTTCCAGTTTATAGATTAGACAGAGAAACTTCAGGATTAATCGTTTTCTCTAAAAAAAATGAAATGGTTCATCACATAAAAAACACTCTTTCAGATAAAAAATATTATGCTATCTGCGAAAATGCATTCAAGCCAGAAGAATATGGAGTAGAAAAAACAATAGATGAACCTATAGGAGAAACTAAAGGAGATCATATTAATTGGAAAAAATGCGTGGACAAAGAAAATGGAAATTGCGCAACAACTGTTATCCTACCAATCAAAGACGTTATTCTAAAAGGAAGTAATGAAATTGGATCACTAATTGAAGTTATGCCAAAAACCGGCAGGCAACATCAAATAAGAGTTCATCTTAGTTACATAGGTCATTCAATAGTAGGCGACAAATGGTACGGCAAATCAGATAAATTATTCAAAGATCATTTAGATGGAATAAAAGATGAAAATGCATTAATCAATAGACAAGCACTTCATTTGGGAAAAATCAAAATTAAAGAAATTCAATATGAAGCAGAATTTCCCGAAGATATAAAAAAGATTTACACTTAAGTCTACGGAATACTAAAAATAAAAATCAAAAATAATATTTCAATTTCGTCTAACAAACGCAGCATTCCTGTGTGCATCAAGGCCTTCCATTTTAGCAAGATTTTCCGCTATCGGAATTAGTTTTTCTGCACCTTTCTTTGAAATTCGCTGATATGTAACTAATTTTAAAAAATCTTTTACACCTAGGCCAGCTGAGTATCTAGATGCTCCACCTGTTGGCAAAACGTGATTAGTTCCACTGCAATAATCTCCAAATACTTCTGCAGAATATTCTCCAATAAATAATGAACCATAATTATTCAGTTTTACTAACAGTTTATTTTCTATTTCAGGCTTAACTTGTAATTCAAGGTGTTCTGGTGCAATTTTATTCGAAATATCAATTAATTCATCAATCTCATTCGAGACTATAATCAACCCTAATAATAAAGATTGACTTATTACTTCCTTAGTAGTAAGCCCCTTCAACTGTATTCCTATTTCTTCATTTACCATCTCAGCTAATTCAATTGAAGTAGTTAACAAAAAACATCTTGCATTAGGATCATGTTCAGCCTGTGCAAGTAAATCCGCAGCAATATATTTAGGATTACCAGTATCATCTGCAATCACCAAAACTTCACTTGGACCTGCAATAAAATCAATACCAACTACGCCATATAATTTTTTCTTTGCATATGCTACATATTTATTTCCTGGACCAACAATCTTATCAACTTTAGGAATACTTTTAGTTCCATAAGCCATCGCAGCAATAGCTTGTGCCCCACCAATCCTAAATATTTTACTTGCACCAGCATAATCTGCTGCAACAATAGTTACAGGATCGATATTTGGAGAACAAACAATTATTTCTTTTACACCAGCAATTTTTGCAGTAAGAACACTCATCAAAGCAGAGGAAGGTAAAGGATATCTCCCACCTGGAACATAACATCCAACACTATTTATTGGAATTACTTTTTGTCCTATTTCGGAATCTGATATAGTCATCGAAAAATCTTTATATTGAGTAAGTTGTGCTTTTGCAAATTCAGAAATATTATCAGCAGCTTTTTTTATAAAATCTAATTCCCCAGAGTTCAACGAAGAATACGCGGCTTTTATCTCTTCTTTAGAAACTTCAAAATTCAAATTATCTTTTCCATTAATATTAATCTCATTAAACTTCAACGCATACTTCTTTACAGCCTCATCTCCATTTAGCCGTACATCTTCAATTATCTCATCAACATTTACAAGAGTCTCTTCAGTTCCATAATCGGTTTTAAAAGTATTAAAATACTCTTTACTATCAACTATTCTCAAACTAGTTACAAAATCATTTTTTGCATCATTCACATTAATATCAGTCATCTTCTCCTCCTCTAAATAATTATTATAAAATAAATAAAATAGTTAAAACTTTTTAAAATATAAAAAATATAATGAAATAATAAAATAAAAAATTAAATATATTTAAAAATTATTGCTTAAACCTTCTGTATTCTTCTTGCGATATTCTTTCAAAAGGAATCTTTGCCATTGCTAATGCTACATATGCCGTATACATTTTGTCACAAAATTCTCCTGCAAATTCATTACGTAATTCAGATACTGCGCCTTGCAAATCCTCGGGTTTCGCATTATTCAAAAGAACACCAAACAATTTGTTATCTTTTGCAATTGCATCCATTGAAGAATATTCAGCACAAGCTTTTATGAATTCTGCAGTTTCTTCTCCGACTTTTTTTATAATTGTATTCCAAGATGCAGCAAGTTTTGCGGTATAAGATCCAGGCACCGGATTATTAATCCTATCTTGAATCTTATTGTAAGCAAGTTTAAATATTGCAGGATTACTTTCATCTACTCCAATCATGACAAAATCACTAAATCTGATTGTGTCTAATATAGATAGATTTTTTTCTTCAAGAGTTTTCCCACTATAAACTATATCTATACAATAATCATTCAGACCACTTACAACTGTTTGCTCGAGATTACCGCCATATAAATTAATAGTCGGTTCAATTTCCAATGATTCTTTTAATTCATCAATTGCTTTTCTCGAAGTTGCCTCGTATTTTTTATTTACTGCTACTGAAACTTTACCTTTAGGTCGAACGCCATTTTTTCCAATTAAACAAAGAGCAGGACGCCTATATTTTGCCGTATCATCATCCCAATCTATAGTTTCAATTAAAGATAAAAGCGTATTCGGATTATTAATTTTATATTCATCAAATAAATCATCACCTGTAAAACCTAAAACTTTTGTTTGATTCTTTTGATAAGACTGTTCAACAATTCCAGGAATATCTTCTGCACGATAAATATATACTGCTAAATCATCGCCATAATAAATATCATCAGATTGCCTTTTAAACTCAGAAAAATTTAAACCCATTTTAGCTAATGTCGTTGAGACAATATCTTTAAGCCCACTATTTTTAGGAATAATTATTGCCGGAGACATATTCTTTTCAGAAATAATATTTTGTATTTTGGGACGAAAATTCATTTAATCACCCCTCGAATAAAAAATAGACTCAATACTTGAATTGTTGATGAAGACATTCAGCGTTTATTTGCGCCTTAGCCCCTATACTACATATATTTCTAACCACAGATTCACTTACACCTTTATTCATTTTTTTATTCATTCTAGATACCTCTTCAGAAATACTTCTGAGCATAAAATTAAATTTAGACAAAGAAGAGTAATATAACTCAATTGAAAACAGACTATATAAGTAAAACTCGAAGATGATATATTAGAATTAGAAATAACCTTGATGACAATAACCAGTGCTTAACACACCTTTATCCTCAAAATTAATTAGCTTCATAAAAATAAGGAAAGATAAGCTTCTATATAAACTTTTTTATTTATGTCCGTTAATTTTACGAAATCCACTCTTAAAACAATTCTCACTATCTGATAATCCAAAAAACAAAACTATATAAACTTAGAAACCATGTATATGTGTATGAAACATGATTTATGTTGTTGTTGCTAAAGTATTCTTAATTATATTAAATTAAAAACGTTTCATAACCAAAAAAAGGTTCAATTTCAAAACAAATTTAAAAAACAACAACGAGGAATTCATGACATTAAAAAAATATAATAACATTCTAGACACTATTGGCAATACTCCATTAGTTAAAATAAACAATCTACACTCTAATACAAATGTAAATATTTATGCAAAAATAGAAGGAGTAAATCCCGGTGGAAGTATTAAAGATAGAATTGCCTTAAGTATGATTGAGCAAGCTGAATTAGAAGGAAAATTAACTAAAGACAAAACTATTATTGAAGCTACATCAGGAAACACAGGTATAGCTCTTGCAATGATTGCAGTAATTAAAGGATACCAGCTTGAAATAACAATGAGTGATGCAGTATCAATTGAACGAAGAAAAATTCTACAAGCATATGGTGCAAAAATAATTCTTACTGACGGACAATTTGGAACAGATGGTGCAATAAAAAAAGCAAGAGAATTAGCAGCAAATAATCCAGTAAAATATTTCTTACCAGATCAATATTCCAACGAATACAATAAGCTTGCTCACTATAAAACAACCGCAGATGAAATCTGGAAACAAACAGATGGAAATATAGATTACTTTGTATCCGCACTAGGAACTACTGGAACAATAATGGGAGTAAGCAAAAGACTAAAAGAAAAAAATCCTTTAATTAAAATAGTAAGTGCTCATCCAGTAAAAGGACATTACATACAAGGATTAAAAAATATGGAAGAAGCAGTAGTTCCATTCATATACGATCCAACTAAAATAGATGATACTATTATGGTAGAAACTGATGCTGCATATGCAATGGCAAGAGAAATTATAAGAAAAGAAGGAATCTTTGTTGGAATGAGTAGTGGAGCTGCTATGTATGCTGCACTTGAAATTGCTAAAAAAATAGACCACGGAAATATTGTAGCTATATTTCCTGACAGAGGAGAAAAATACTTGAGCACCAAGATGTTTGAATAATGATAAACTATTAAGAATATTAATTTTTTATTTTTCTTATAAAATTATTATAATAAACGAACTGCTATAATAAATATTAATCATAGATTTCTTTTAATAGATATGCTTTATCTCGAGGAATAGTATTAGTTGCACAATTAACACTTCCTCCTCTTTTACAATTTGCCATAAATGGAAGAGAAATAACTTTATTTCCAAGTTCTTCTAATTGATGTATAAAGTCACCATTGCCAACAATATTAGTAATATTAATTGTTCTATTTTCGTCTTTAATTGAAAGAGTATTACAAGGCCATGAAGGAACTCCATAATTATTAAAAACCGTTCGAACGCCAAGATTAAATCGTTTTGAAAAATTATCAATTGCATCGTTATTTTCTTTATAATATATTGCATCAACATAAACTAATCGTTTATCAGGAATAGGAAATATAACCATATCGGAATGTGGTCGAAGTTCATCATTTAAAGTATAATTTGGATCAGGAATGATTTGGATATTTTTACCATAAAGTTTTCTTAATTTTCTTAATCTATCATCAGTTGAATCAGTTTTTCCTGAATTTTCATCTTCACTAACACCTGCACATGCTACTGTAAACTGCGGATAACTTCTAACATATCCCCCATCAGCATAATGCCCATATATCTTTCGTGAAAGAAGCTTATTATTAAAAAAAACAAAATCATCACGAGGCCATATAGAATCAACAGCAAGGAATGGAACTTTATGAGACTCTAATTTAGCGATTAAAGATACTCTTTCTTCAAGCATTTCTCTTTCAGACTCATCTTTAGGTTCAAAAACACCAACTAGTACTAGATCCATAAGGTACAGGTAAGAATTATAGATTTATAAATATTGCTGTTTTTTACTACTTACTAATAGTACTAACTTAGATTAAACAATCTTTTCCAAATCCCCATGTATAATTACTGGTTTCATAGCTTCAATTTCTGACTTACAATAAGCCATTTCCGGAATAGAGTTCATCATAAAGATTTTTTGATTTAGAACATGAGCAAAACCCATTTCCATTAGAGTATTGCCACCAACATAATTTTTAATTCCATTTTTATCCAAATTAAGAACAAGAACTGCATCAGCTCCTTGCATTTCACGCCAAAATTCTCTAATAGCATCCATATTTTTCTTCTGATGAAGTTTAATCACTTCAATTTCATCAGCATTTTTGCCAATCATAGTATTATGTAAATCTGTTAAAAATGCATCATGACCTAATTTTTTAAGGTCTCCTCTAAGTTCAACCATTTTATCAGTAAACTGCATTGAACCAATTATTCCTATTTTCATAATATACGAACAATAAATGAGCTGTTATAAATATTGTCCATACGTATCGCAGATAAGCAAAAGCACAGGTTTTTATTCAAAAGTAGTACAAATTGACAAATCTTTATAAAACAAAAATAAATCCATTCTTTATAATATAAATACGATTAAGAACTATATTAACAACAAGGAGAATGATTATTATGGCAAACGACTTAACAGACATTGTAAAAAGATTAACTACAACTCTTAAAGAATGCGATATTATTGCAGGAGTAAGCAAACAAACAGAATCACCATCGAAAAAAGATTACTTTCATATCATAGTAAGTGATGTTCGACCTACGCAAGACATAAATATGGTGAGCGTAATCCATAAAGAACTAAGAAAAGCAATTGGATATGGTTCATTAGAACAAAATTATGATCCAAATACAAAAGTATTAATTGTAAACTATTTCATTCCAAGAAAAGAAGCTCCAATAGAAACAAAAAAAGGTCCACAATATAGAGCTGGCGGATCTACACTTTAAATAAATATAAAATATAAATCAAGATACAATAATGATTTCATCTGCACCAATAACTGTAAAAAATGACTTCGAAAGTCAATTACAGAAATTAGCAGATGAGAAAAAATTAGATTCTGTAAAAAGATACTTTGATTTTCTTAAAAATGACAAAGATAAATTAACACCAGAACAATTAATTACGGGCCAATACCGAAACATAGACCCTAGATTAGACCAAACTAAATATTTCTATTTCCCAACGGAATCAACTTATGGAGCAATGAATTGTTTTGAAAGATCAGCTTCAGTTTATTTTGCGTTTAAAGAACTTTATCCACAATCTAAACCATCATTAATATATCTTACACTAAAGGACAAATCAGTACATGCAATGGTTTTATTCGAGCATGATGATGATATCTGTGGAGCAGATCCCACAAGAGAAATATTTGGAAAAATTGTTCTTAGAAAAGATAAACTAATAATTCCAAAATCAGGAGAATTCGCTGAAAAAAGCTACGAATTTGAGGATATTAGTTCTCTTGACGACAACATACTTGATCAAATGGCAAGAAAACTTAGATGCCAAGCAGGAATTGTTGATTTTCTAAATGAATCAGGTCAAATTGCAGCACACGATAGACATCTTACAATGGATGGATATTTATTCATGTACATGAATGAAGCAAATCAAGTAACTTCAGAAATAAGATATGGAACATCAGGAATAAGAATGACTATGACTCCTGAAAATAGAAGAATGTGCCCAGAAGGAATAAAATTCAAAAATGCAACATGGCGGGGACTTGAAGGCGAAGAAAAAATTCCTGCTCTAATAACAAATCCATACAATAATCCAATTAATGCAATTGAAAAAAGAAAAAGAAACTCTTATCCTATAGAAGACACAGTATTTTTTCTAAAAAATGTAATGAGAAGACCATTTTCTTTTGAAGAAATAATGCAATACGAGAAATCTCCTGGAATTCAAGCAAGATTTGGAAATAAAATCCAAAAAGCAAAAACATTGAGCCCAGGAACATATCTTGGATTTTTGAATTATCTTAGATTTAGATTTGGTCCTGCAAAAAATCTAGTTCCTCTTAAAGACTGGGAAAAAATAACTTTAACTAATCAACAAGGCGTAGAACAAACTCTAGACATGCCAATATTTGAAAGTCATTTTGAAGACATGAATCTTGAAGACATTCTTTTGACCATAAAGTTCACCGAAGATGCAAAGAAATATTCACAAGAAGTATCAAGACAGCTAATTTAATTAAACCAATAAATACAAAATAAGATTATTTATTCAACTCTACTTCTCTAACAAGATCAGAAACTGTTTTTTGGATATATTCTTGTCGAGAAATTCCTGAAATTGTTTTGTGAGGATCTTTTGAATCTACAATATAGCCTTCTTTTGCCATAACTGATCCAACAGTATGTTTATCAAAACCAAGAGTTCTAGCCATTTCAACATACTTATCTGGAAATACAATTCCATCAGAATACGCTAAAAATTCTTTTTCTCGTTTAGAATCATAAATAACTACAACAGCCTTATCGATCCATAAATTTCCTTCTCTAAATATTCCACTTTCAATGGAAACAATTCGATCAAGACCATTTATTTTTTGTCTAACATCGATAATTCTATTTCGTGCACCAAGTAATGTAATTTCATCAACGGGTTGTTCTCCAACACCAGAATCAGCTACATAGCCAACTACGTTAGGAAACAATTGTATTGCTGAATATGCACCTATTACCGCATTTACTTTCAACTTATTTTGCGAAGTTACACCGATTTCCATTGTAAATTTTAAATATAATACATATTTATAAAGTTTTCGCAGTGTAACTACTGCTGAGGAACTAAATAATGATAGTATTTATATATAGAGAACATTTTAACGAATAGATGACTTTCACGATAATTAGACATTGTGAAGTCTTATTGGCAGATTCAAATATGCAAATAAAATTAAAACAAATATAATATTATTAAAACCAAAATGAAAACTCTAGAAAAAACTGTAGAAGAAATAAAATTTCACCTTTCTGCAGCAACAGCCATGGTTTCAGAAACAAGCCCTATTTTTGCAGTATATGAAACAGGAATTGCTGGAATGTCTTATGAAACTTCTCTTCATGCGCGATTACTCGCAGTAGGAATGATTTATGGTGGTTTTGGTTTTGTCTATGAAAAAGGAAGAACTCTATTTAGAAAAATGTTAAAAGTAAAAGATGATGCTTCTGAAAAAATTCAAGGACGAGTAGATTCTTTATACGGACTTTCGTTTAATATCTTAATTGGACCACCTATTTATTACATCTGCGGAGCTAAAAATTTTAAAGAAATTGCTATAGGAACTGCATGTAGCGCAATAATTGGAGCTGTAAATGGCTTTCCACTGGGCTGGACAATAGATGCATACCAAGATTTAACTGGACTTAAAGAGTGTGAAAGAAAGTCATATCCGGATTTAATCAAAAAACAAAAACCCGAAATAAAAAAAACTATTGCAGTAGGATTAACCGCCGCATCAATTGGAATAACTGGATTAATTTATTATGCAAAAACTAATTTATAAAAATAAGGAAGTTTACTCTAATCACCCACTAATTATATAAAACAACCAATTTATCAGACTATGCTATGGGCTCATATAGCCAAACAATATGACACAATACGACATTATCTTAGTAAGCGGGGAATATTTAGTAGATCACCCACTTTCTCCTGTTGGAGTTATTAAGAAAGTCTTAGAACATAAAGGTTTTAGTGTTGCTGTTATCGAAAAACCAAATTGGAAAACTAATTTAGACTTCCAAAAGTTCGGTAAACCTAAGCTATTCTTTGGAGTTACTGCTGGATCAATTGATTCAATGCTTTGTAATTATACTCCACTAAAGAAAAAAAGAGCTGAAGATGAAAATGAACCTTATGATTCAGGTATGCCAGACCGAGCAGTTATTGTTTATTGCAACAAAATAAGAGAAAATTTCAAAGATAGCATGATTGTATTAGGTGGAATTGAAGCATCAATGCGAAGATTTGGCCATTACGATTACTGGGACAACACACTTCGAAAAAGCATTCTTGTAGATTCTAGAGCAGACATTTTAGTTTATGGAAACGGAGAATGGCAAATTGTTGAGATTGCAAAACGAGTAAAGACAGTATTTGGCAAAGTAGGAGAAAAATTAAATCTAACTAAAATCGAAGGCACCTGCATTATTTCAAACACTATTCCCGAAGAATTTAATGGCCAAAAGTTTCAAGAATTACCTTCATTTGATGAAATTAAAGCAGACAAAAAAGCATTCTGTAAAATGCAAACTCTATTTTCAAACGAATTAAATTTAGCTCAAAAACAAGATACAAGATATGTTTTGCAATACAAAATGCATCAATATACACCAAAAGAAATTGATGAAATCTATAGTTTAGATTACTCAAGAGAGATTCCTAAATATTATCCTGAGTTCAAAATGATTCAGTTTACTGTTACAACTCATCGAGGTTGCATTGGAAACTGTAACTTCTGTTCAATCGCATTACATCAAGGAAATAAAATCATCTCACGAAGCGAAGAATCCATTCTTAACGAAATCAAACAGATTACTAAACACAAAGATTTTATCGGTTACATTGATGATCTAGGTGGACCTTCAGCCAATATGTATGGAATGGATTGCAAAAAATGCAATAAAACTACCTGTCTAACTTGTGAAAATTTAGATAGAAGCCATAAAAGACTAATCCAGTTAATGAAGAAGGCACGAGAAATTCCAGGAATAAAAAAAATCTATGTACGAAGTGGAATAAGATACGATTTAGCGATCGAAAGTGAAGAATACATAAGAGATTTATCAGACCACCACATCAGCGGTAGTCTAAAAATCGCACCCGAACATTTTTCTACCAGCGTTCTGAGTTTGATGAACAAAAAAGATGAAAAAGATACATTCAACAAATTCAAAACATACTTTGAAAAATACAATAGACCAAAAAAACAAGAACTAAAATATTATTTAATGACTGCTCACCCAGGAAGTTCAATAAAAGAAGCAGAAGAACTAGCAAATTCAATTAGAAAACTAAGAAACACAGAAAGCATTCAAATCTTTACTCCAACTCCAATGAGCGTATCAACATGTATGTATTACACTGGCATGAATCCATACACGCTACAAGAAATATATGTACCATACTCTTACAACGAAAAGAAAAAGCAAAAGAATATGCTATATTTTAGATAAACCATTATATTTGAATTAAACTTAAAAATAACCGTAAATATTTTATAATTTAATTTCCAAGGAACAAAAAATGTTAGTAAAACTATTAGGAGTAATCGATATCATTGGAGCATTCATTGCATTATTTGGCCTTCATTCTCCTAAATTTCTGATAATATTTCCAATAATTATCCTAATCAAAGGAATTGCGTTTGGTTTTATGGGAGACCCGTTTAGTTTCCTAGACGTATTTTGTGCAGTTGTTATAATGCTTCTAATGGCAGGAATTGTCCTTAAAGCACTAGCAATAATAACTGTGTTTTTATTAGGATTTAAAGGATTAATTAGTTTATTCGCATAACTAAAACTATAATTTTCTCGTTAATAGAAATTAATCTAAACTAAAAGTCAGGAATTATCGCTGTAGTTATTGGATTAGTATTACTTGCTTTATAGTTTAAATTAATTTTATAATTACGTTTTCTAGAGTAAATTAATCAAACCAAACGTTTAAATACTCCTTTAGAATAACAACAATATGAATATAGAAGCCGTAATTAAAAAAACATTTCCAGAACTTGAAATTGGAATACTATCAATTCCCTCAACTAGAGACATCAAGCAATCTTAATTAGAACATGCTCTTCAATACATTAAAGACAACAAATTAATTCAAGATTCTGAAAAAGTACTTGAAGCAAAAAAAGGTCACCCTGCTAGAGATTCTGTTAAATATCCAATTAAATATCCTAAGCAAGAAAGAGAACTTGATTTTGATGTTTCGTGGCAACAAGGACCAAATGTTTACATCGGCTTGATTCAAACAAGAAATAGTCTTGGAAATCATGAAACTCAAATCAGAATGTATGGAATTAGATTAAAATAATTAATTTAATTTTTCCTTAAAAACTTTAATTTGCCTATTTAGCTCTAAAATCACATCGGTTATTTTATTTTTGACTTTCTCAATTTTAACTTTTTCAGAAAAAGTACTAACAAGATTAACCCCAATTTCAGAACGAAGATCGTGCAAGCTTTCAATTAGCTCTAAAACTTGAGTCTCATCTGAAAGATCTCTTCTTGATATCACTATTAAAAAATCGCTCGTATCTTTCAAAATACCTTCTATCAAACGTATTTTATTATTTTCAGTTAATACATCAATGTTCAGGTAGCTAAGCAGCTCTGTCAATTCAGCACTATTTCGCTCAAGAATCCTAATAATTGCTTTAGTCCTAATTAATGATTTAAACATAATCTCCATAAAAAGAATTGCTTTTTTAAATTTTTGTAATACTCAAATCTAAATACTCAATTTCCTGATCAAAAGTATACTGCCAATTCGCCAGTCTGGTTTTTGTTCGCTAGCGCTCACGAATAGTCGCCACGCTCCTCGCTTTCGCTCCTCGCTGCTCCATCAAGTAATACATCGGAATTTCACGAATTCCGACTGTGCTCAAAAATGAGTCCATTTTTGAC
>CAZKZU010000010.1:42080-47089 GCA_964557345.1 uncultured Methanosarcinales archaeon | reverse complement strand
AAAAGTAGCGGAGGATAGATTTGAACTATCGACCTTCGGGTTATGAGCCCGACGAGCACTCCTGACTGCTCCACTCCGCTATATGACTTAAGATAGTGGATTTTAGACAGTTTATAAATCTTTGGAGCGGAGTGGAGCCGACTATGTTAATAATCATACAAATAAAAAAGGAGTGCTCATCTACAAACACAAATACCGAAACGAAAATTCGTAACCATTAAAAAAGAATGTAATTTCCAGGGAATATGATCGAACTATGCAAATATTTTGGAGAATGTGGAGGCTGTTCACTACAAAATATACCTTATGAGACACAACTTAATAATAAAAAGGAACTAATAACTAAATTACTTAATATAACTAATACAAAAGACATAAATATATTCTCAAGCTCATCTCTTGAATATAGAAATAGGATGGATTTTGTCTTTAATGACATAGGCATTGGATTTAGACAAAAAAATAAATGGCATAAATTCGTAGACATAGAAAAATGCAACATATCTAATAAAAAACTAAATGACTTACTAGCTGAAGTAAGAACACACTTCGCCAAAGAAGATAATTTCAATTTTAAATCGAAAACTGGGACCTATAAATATGCATTAATTAGAACGCCTGGAAAAGATTCACTCATATCATTTGTAGTTAATAAAAACTCACAAAATCTACAACAGGCAATTCAAAAAATAAAAGATTTTGCTAAAATTACTTCAGCAAATAATATACTAATAACATATGTACCTCTTCAATCAGATATTAGTTTTAGTTCAGACTATGAAATAATCAAAGGTTCAGATACTTTAACCGAAGAGATACTAGGATATCAATTTAAATTTTCAGCACAAGGATTTTTCCAAAACAACTCTAAAATAGCAAACATGATTCAAGATTATGTTCAAAAATTATTAATTAATTACATCACTCAAGACGAATATAAATCTAAAAATTATTCATTATTAGATCTATATGGAGGAGTTGGAACTTTTGGAATTATAAATTCAAAGTTATTTTCAAGAACATATATTGTTGAAATTGATCCTAATTGCATTGCCTCAGCGAAAGAAAATATCCTCTTAAATAACTGTAAAAATGTTAATGTAATAAATATTGATGCGAAAAATATTTCAGCTATTGAAGCGCTTCTAACACTTGGGCCATTATTTGTAATTACCGACCCTCCACGAGCAGGAATGTCTGATGAAACGTTATTTTACATTAATAGAGTCCTTCCTAAAGTAATAATGTATGTATCATGCAATCCAGTTTCTCTTGCAAAAGACCTTCTTAAATTATCAGAATATACAATAAAAAGTGTCGCGGTCTTTGACATATTCCCTCAAACAGAACACATTGAAACAATTGTTGAATTGATTAAAAAATAAATGAGGAAGCACATAAATAAAAATATACAAATAAATTAAACTATAAAAATAAATATCTAAATAAAAATATAGATAAATACATAAATATAACTGAAAAAATTAAAAATATAAATAAACTTTTCCGAATATCAAAAAGAACTTCCGATTATTTCTTAAAAACATTATTTAAATACCATAATAATTAAACTGTATGAAAATAACTAATTTAGAAATAGATAAACGACCAAGAGAGCGACTATCCCTCTATGGCGTAAAGACTTTAAACAACACCGAACTTATTGCAATAATTCTTGGTAAAGGAACAAAAGATTTAAATGCAATTGAACTAGCACAAAACATTTTAAAAAAACATCGTCTTCGAGATTTTAACAATATTTCTGCAAAAGAACTAATGCAAAGCAGAGGAATTGGATATAGTAAATCATGCGCTATAATTGCAGCGGTTGAACTAGGAAAAAGATGTCAAAGGTTTAATCCATTAGCAATTAAAAAAATCTCGACTCCAAAAGATGCATTTAATGTTTTAAAAGATGACCTTTCTCAAGAAACCCAAGAAAAAACAATTTGCTTATTTCTAAATAGCAGAGATATGTTAATTGAAAAGAAAACAATATTTATTGGAACTATCGACAAACAATTAGTAAGTCCTAGAGATATTGCAAAAGAAGCACTTCAAGTTGGTGCAACAAAAGTTATTTTAGCACATAACCACCCTTCCGAAGAATTAAGCCCATCGAGCCATGATCAAAAAGCAACAGAAAGAATTAAGGCAGCTCTAAATCACTTTGATATCGATTTAATAGACCACTTAATTATTTCAGGGAACAACTTCTTCAGTTTCAAAGAAAAAGGAATTATGGAATAATGAATTTAAAAAAACAATATTAATTCTTTTTTTATTTTAAATTAAGGTCAACAAAATATCTGAAAACAGTAATCTAGCTATTAAAATAGTATAGATACATACTATATAAGTGCTATTTCTCAGTAGTGAAGACCATTTGCTAATAAAATTATGAACTAAATTCATTTGAATAAACCCTATTCTTCGTAGATTTATTAGGCAAACAATAACATATATAAATAGTAACTTTGAAAGTAATAAGTAGTAAGGGTAAAATTAACAAATACTAAGGGAAAAATGGTTTTTTTAAGAAAAATAACACTCGGAGAACACAACTACTACTATTTATTTCATACAGTTAGTAAACCAACTTTTAAAAAATATAAAAGATATGTTGGAATGACTGAACCAACAAAAGATAAATTAAAACAATTTGAAACTAAATTTCTAGCAGATATTCAACAATGGCCAGAATTATTCTCAACTAAGAAAAATGTTATTTCATTATTACAAGACATTCAATCAAAAAAAGGATTTGTTCCTGAAGAAGAAATAGTTAAAATTTGTAAAGAGTTAGACATCCCCGCAACTGATGTATACGGAGTTTTAACTTTTTACTCACAATTTAAATTAACACCTCCTGGAAAATATAAAATAAGTATTTGCAGAGGAACTGCGTGTCATGTTAAAAATTCTGACGTACTACAAAAATATTTAGAAGAAGCTTTAAACATTAAAGCAGGAGAAACAACTAAAGATACTAAATTTAGTCTTGAATGCGTAAATTGTATTGGTGCATGCGCAAGAGCTCCAGCTATGATGATTAATGGAACTGTATACGGAGAATTAACAAAAGACAAAATAAAACAAATATTAAGTGAATTTAAATAAAGTATACATAAAGACATTTCAATTTAAAAATAATAATAAGTACAAAAACCAAAAAAAATTACAATAAAATAATAACAAAATACAAACAAAAATGGCTAACAACGATTTTATAGAAAAGGATAAGCAAACAGAAGCTAAAAGAGATTTAGAAGGGGATCGAATTACTATCGGTCTTGCTACTTGCGGTATTTCTGCTGGCGGAGTTCCTGTTTTTGAAGCGTTAGAAAAAGCAAATCTTGGAATTAAAATTATGAAAACTGGCTGCATCGGAATGTGTTATGCAGAACCAATTGTCACAACAATCATCGGCGGAAAAAAAGCAATTTATTCTAAAGTTACTAAAGAAAAGGTAGAACTTCTTATAAAAGCAATCAAAGAAAAAAAAGAATGTAAAGAATTATTCATGGCGCATGATATTACAGAACTTGACTTCTATAAAAAACAATTAAGACTAGTTACAGAAAATTGTGGAATAATTGATCCTGCTAGATTTGATCACTATGTATATTCAGGAGGATTTAGTGGACTAAAAAATACTATCAAAAAGAAACCTTCAGAAATTGTTGACGATATTATAAAATCTGGACTTAGAGGAAGAGGAGGAGGAGGATTTCCAACGGGTAAAAAATGGAAATTTATTTCAGATGTTCCTGGTAAAAAATATTTAATTTGTAATGGTGATGAAGGAGATCCTGGCGCTTTTATGAATAGAACTTTAATGGAAAGTGATCCTTTCAGAATTATTGAAGGAATGATAATCGGCGGATATGCAACTGGCGCAGATGAAGGAATTATTTATACTCGAGCAGAATATCCTTTAGCAGTTGAAACCTTACAAACATCAATTGATATCGCTTACACAAAAAATCTTTTAGGAAAAGATATTCTTGGAATTAAAGGATTTAATTTCGACATGAAAATTCAAATGGGAGCAGGCGCTTTTGTTTGTGGTGAAGAAACAGCACTTATATTCTCAATTGAAGGAAAGAGAGGACAACCAAGACCAAGACCTCCATTCCCGGCAATTAGCGGTTTATATGGAAAACCAACAGTTGTAAACAATGTATCCACTTGGGGTAATGTTGCAACAATTATGAAAATCGGTCTTGATGCATATACTAAAATTGGAACTGAAAAAAGTAAAGGAACAAACATGATTTGCTTAACTGGAAAAGTTAAGCGATCAGGAGTAATAGAAGTTCCAATGGGGATTTCTCTTAAAGAAGTTGTTAATGATATTGGAGGAGGCGTTCCTGAAGGTACAACTCTAAAAGCAGTTCTTTCTGGAGGGCCAGCTGGTGGAACTATTCCAGCAGATAAACTTGACACACCATTAGATTATGAAACTCTTCAAGCATTAGGAACAATTATGGGTTCAGGCGGATTTATTGTTTTAAACAATCAATCTTGTATTGTAAATATTGCTAAATTCTTTATGAATTTCTGTCAAGAAGAATCTTGTGGAAAATGCACACCATGCAGAGAAGGAACAAAAAGACTTCTTGAATTGTTAACAAAAATAACAAATGGCAGCGGATCTGATGCAGATATTGAAAAAATCCAAGAACTAGCCGAATATGTTCGAGATAATGCATTATGCGGACTTGGTCAAAATGCTCCAAATCCAATTCTTTCCACTTTAAAATACTTCAGAGCAGAATACACTTTACATATTAAAGAAAAACAATGTCCTGCTGGAGCTTGTGAAAACTTACTTAAATTTTTCATTACACAAACATGCGTAGGTTGCGGAAATTGTAAAAGACATTGCCCAGTTAATGCAATAACAGGAGAACCAAAAAAATTACACTTAATAGATCAAAGTAAATGTATTAAATGCGGAAAATGCTATGAATGCTGTGCATTTAAATCAATAACTAAAACTTAAA
>CAZKZU010000010.1:0-41980 GCA_964557345.1 uncultured Methanosarcinales archaeon | reverse complement strand
CTAAAAATACTTCTCTTCAAACTGTTCCATCAAAAACAGTCGCAGTAATTCCCAAAAAAAATAATGTAATAAGTGTAATTAAAAAAGACGATAAAAATAAAGCAATTAGTGTTATTAAAAACAAAACTGATGCAATTAAAAAAAATACTGAAATTAAATCAGCAAATAACATTGCAACTACACCAGTAAAACCAACAGTTCCTACAACACCGATTACAAATAATGCAACTACTACTCCTGCTCCAAAAGCAGCGCCTACCGAAATTAACTTAACAATCAACGGAGTTAAAGTAAAAGGAATTCCTGGAGAAAG
This sequence comes from uncultured Methanosarcinales archaeon, assembly GCA_964557345.1. Taxonomy (GTDB): domain Archaea; phylum Nanobdellota; class Nanobdellia; order Woesearchaeales; family DATGWN01; genus CAZKZU01. The sequence goes on along the minus strand of CAZKZU010000010.1, from coordinate 41,667 downwards.
AATTTTAGATACCGCAAGAAGATTTGGCGTAGATATTCCTAATTTATGTACTAATAATAGACTTGAAAGAATTGGCGCATGCAGACTTTGTGTTGTCGAATTAGAAGGAGCGGCAAAACTTATTGCTTCTTGTACAACTCCAATCTCCGAAGGAATGATAATCAAAACTCATTCTCCAAAAGTAATCAAAGCAAGAAAAATGAATATAGAATTATTACTTGCAAACCATAATAGAGAATGCACAACTTGTTCTCAAAGTTTACACTGCAAACTTCAAAAATATTCTAATGATTTAATGATTAGTGAAATAAAATATGAAGGAGAAAAAAGACAATCCGTTCCTGACAATTCAAGCGTTTCTATTCGAAGAGATAACAGTAAATGTATTTTATGCGGCCAATGCGTAAGAGTTTGTAATCAAATTCAAACTGTTTATGCGATTAATCAAACTCAAAGAGGATTTCAAACAAAAATTCAGTCGCCATTCGATTTATCTATGAAAGAAAGTAATTGTGTTAACTGTGGTCAATGTGTTATTGCATGTCCAGTTGGTGCACTTTCTGAAAAAAATGATATTAGCGGAGTTTTAAACGAATTAATTAAAGGAAAATATTTAGTTGCACAAACTGCACCTTCTATTAGAGCAGCACTAGGCGAATGTTTTGGAATGCCAGTTGGAACTAGTGTGACTGGAAAAATGGTTTCTGCGCTAAGAGAAATCGGATTTACAAAAGTATTTGACACTGATTTAGCAGCAGACATGACAATTGTTGAAGAAGCAACTGAATTCGTGCACAGATTTACTGAAAAAAGAGATCTCCCAATGATTACAACTTGCTGTCCGGCTTGGATTAAATTTGCAGAACAATTTTACTTTGAACAATTAAACCACATGTCGTCATGTAGAAGCCCTCAAGCAATGATGGCATCATTAATTAAAACTTACTATGCAGAAAAAATAGGAAAAGATCCCAAAGATATTGTATTAGTTGACATAATGCCGTGTACTGCTAAAAAATTCGAAGTTCAAAGACCAGAATTTGCAGGAGAAGCAGACTATGTTTTAACAACAGTTGAATTAGCTAAATTAATTAAACAATTTAATATTGATTTCAAAAATCTTCCAGACTCAGAATTTGATAATCCGCTAGGAGAAAGTACTGGTGCAGGAATTATATTCGGAAGAAGCGGCGGAGTTATGGAAGCAGCGCTAAGAACTGCAGCAGACTTTATCACAGGTAAAGATCTAAAAGATATTGAATACACTAAAATTAGAGGCCTTGATACAATTAAAGAAGCAGAACTCAATATTGCAGGAAATACTGTTAAAGTTTGCGTTGTTCACACTCTTGGAGAAGCAAGAAAAATAATGAATCAAATTAGAGAAGGGACTTGTCCTTATCACTTTGTTGAAATTATGGCTTGTTATGGTGGTTGTATTGGCGGTGGCGGACAACCTAGAAGAGAAAATGATGATGTTCTTTTACTACGAGCAAAAGCAATTAAAGGAGAAGATGAAGGAAAGGTAATAAGAAAATCCCATCAAAACCCATCTTTAATTAAATTGTACAAAGAATATATTGGAGAATTTGGTGGAGAAAAAGCACACAAACTTCTTCACACTAAATATTCTGAAAAAGAATTTATTTAATTTTTTATTAAATCAAATTGCAAATTCATATTAAATTAGGTGAGATTAGTTTAAACATCGGAATTAAATAATTTCGACTGTACTCAAAAACAAATCGTTTTTGACAGGATAAATTTTAAGAGGAAAAATGACTGAAAACAACACCAATTCAATTGTAGAAACAATTCTTAATAAAGCAAAAAGTAACTTACAAAGACTTTTATTTCCAGAAAATGATGACGAGAGAATCGTTAAAGCATGTGAAGTAATATTGCGAGAAAAAATAGCAATACCCATTTTGATTGGAAACCAAGAACAAACATTAGCTTTCGCAAAAAAAATTAATGCTGATTTAACAGGGGTTCAAATTCTTGATCCATTTACTCCTGAATTTCATGACAAATATGTTTCACTGTTATACGACTTAAGAAAAAGTAAAGGTATGACTCCTGAAATCGCTAATGAAACTCTAAAAGACAATATGTATTTTGCAACTATGCATTTGTATTCAGGAAATGCAGATGGAATTGTATACGGAGCAGCACATGCAACTGCAGATACACTTAGACCTGCATTACAAATTATCAAAACAAAAGACGGTGTTAAAGTGGCATCGAGTTATTTTATTATGGCGTTTCCAACCAAAACCGTATTCTTCTCAGATTGCGGATTTGTGATTAATCCAAGTTCAGAACAACTTTGTGAAATTGCACTTTCAACAGCCGAGTCTGCAAAAAGTTACGGAATAGTTCCTAAAGTTGCATTATTATCCTTCTCAACAAAAGGTAGTGGAAAAGATCCACTTGCAGATAAAGTAATTGCTGCATATGAATTACTCAAAACAAAAAATCCTGACTTTTTATTTGACGGAGAATTGCAATTAGATTCAGCTACAGTTCCAGCAGTTGCTGCAAAAAAATGCCCTAACTCACCATTAAAAGGAGAAGCAAACGTATTAATTTTCCCAGACTTGAACTCGGGAAATATCGGATACAAAATTGCAGAAAGATATGGTGGCGCAATGGCACTTGGACCAATTGTTCAAGGCTTAAGAAAACCTGTTAATGATTTAAGTAGAGGTTGCTCTGTTGATGATGTTGTAAAAGTTGCAGCAATCACCGCAGTTCAAGCACAACAAAGTAAAACTTATCAATAAACAATAATAAACGCATCCGAAAAAAAATAAAATAGTATACTGCCTACCTATGAGCCGATAAAAAGTATGACTGTCAAAAACGATTTCGTTTTTGATCACAGTCGGAATTCCGTGAATTCCGATGTTAATGGAGCAGCGACGAGCGCATAGCGAAGGAGCGTGGCGACTATTGACAGGCGAATGCCGAAAGAAAGCAGGAAGGCGAATTGGCAGTATGACAATATAAAAATAGTCCGAATGCACAAATAACTTAAAATATAAAAATATTGAATAAAATTTTATATTTTACTATTATTTTCATGACATTAAAAAATATTCAGTACCCTGAAAAAGGAGGAGTTTATGGCGGAATAGTTGGAATTTGTCTTTCAATTATAACACCAATTGCTTACATTTTATATCGCGCTTTTACTAGTACCTGGGTTCTTGGAATATATGGCACTTTATACTCGGCAAAAATATTATTTTTATCAATTTTATGTATTATTTTACCAATAACATTTGTGACTGGATACATTATTGGAATATCACATAAAAAGACACTAAATATTAAAACTAAATATAATGAAAACCCAGAACTAAATTTAAAAGAACAAGTAATTCTTAAAGAAATATTTCCAAAGATGAAAAATAAAATAATCAAAAATACTATTAAAACTAAAACAAACACGAATAGTAAAGTTAAAAAGAAGAAGAAATAAAAAAGACTATTATAAACAAAAAAACTTTAAATAATACAAAAATAATGATAATATAAACGAGGAAACAAAATGAAAGTATTAGTATTTAACGCAGGAAGTTCATCTTTAAAATTTCAACACTTTGATGTTGCAGCAAATAAATTAATTTCTAAAGGAATGGTAGACGGAATAGGATTGCCAACTTGTAAAGTAGTTTTTGATGGGAAAGAAGAAGTAAAAGCAGTAAAAGATCATAATGAAGCAGTAAAAATTGTCTTCCAAAAAATAAACCCAAAAGAAGTAGACGCAATTGGGCACAGAGTAGTTCATGGAGGAGATATTTACAGCAATTCTGTTAAAATAGATTATAAAGTTATCAGCGATATTAAAAATCTTGAATCTCTTGCACCACTTCATAATCCAATAAATTTAGTATGTATTGTTGCATGTAAACTACAAATGCCAAAAATACCGCAAGTTGCAGTATTTGACACTGCATTTCATCAAACAATTTCAGAAACTGCATACCTTTATGCAATACCATTTGAATACTATAAAAAATATCAAATTAGAAAATACGGATTCCATGGAACTTCTCATAAATATTTAACATTAGAAGCACAAAAAATTCTAAAAAAGAAAAAAGTAAATATTATAACTTGTCATCTAGGTAATGGGTCAAGTATAGATTTAATAAAAGAAAGTAAATCTATAGATACGTCGATGGGATTTACTCCTCTACAAGGCCTTATCATGGGTACAAGATCAGGAGATATTGATCCAGAAATAGTGGGATTTTTAGAAGAAAAAGAGAAAAAGGCAGCAAAAGAAATAATTACAATGCTTAACAAAAAAAGTGGACTTCTGGGCATTTCAGGACATTCCGATGTTAGAGCATTACGTGAAAATTCATTGAAAGGAGATAAAATGTCTATTCTAGCACTTGATATGTTCGCTTATCGTGTAACTCAATATGTATCCGCATACTTAGGACTTATGGGCGAAAAAACAGACGCAATTGTATTTAGCGCAGGAGTAGGCTGTGGCGCATACTATCTTCGAGAAAAAATCTGCAACAATCTTAAACACCTTGGCGTTGTCATAGACGAAAAAAAGAATAATGCAAACAATAAAATTGATGTTTCTTCAAAAAAATCAAAAATTAAAATATTAGTAATTCCAACAAACGAAGAATTAATGATTGCAAAAGAAACTAAAGATGTATTGAGTAAATAATATAAAAAAATATAGAATTTAATTAAAAAAATAGCATATTTATTATTACTTTTAACTTTCTTTTTAATTACTTTTTCTTTTTAGATTGAATTATTTTAAGAATATCTTCCTTAGTATCAGCATATTGAATTAAATCTAAATCTACTTGAGATAAATATGTTCCTGTAATATTTTTCAACCACTTATCCAAACCTTCCCAATATTTTTTGTGAACTAGAATTACTGGAACTTTATCATCAATACCTGTTTGGATTAATACTAAAAATTCGAATAGCTCATTAAGGGTTCCAAATCCACCAGGATAGAACACCAACGCATCACTTTTAATTGATAAAATAAATCTTCTTACGAATACAAATTCAAGAGAAATTTGATGAGTAAATACGCTCATATCATTTTTTTCGCCTTTAATTAAGCCAGCAATTACTCCAATGGACTCAGTTTTTGCTTTCATTGCACCGCCATTAGCAGCTCTCATTATTCCAGGTCCACCACCAGTCATAATTGCATAACCTTCTTTCCCTAATGCATATGCAATTTCATTTGCAGAATCATAATATTTATCCCCAGCTACACCTAAATGTGAACCAAAAATAGAAACTATTGGTCTATTAATCTTATTTAATAACTTAAGTCCGCCTAATACTTCCTTTTCAACTTTTAATGCGGTTTTCTTTGATAAGTACTTTTCATTGACTTTACTTTTTAGATTTCTCATAACCTGCATTTTCGCATATAAGTTTATATGTATTTTGGTATCTAACCCCTATATCTAAAAATAACCACAACCTCAAAAAATATCCTACATCAAAAAGTATACTGCCTGGATATGAGCCGATATTGAATATGACTTGACGGAGCAACGACGAACGCATAGTGAGGAGTGTCGTGACTATACCCAGGCGAATGCCGACAAACACAATATTGGCGAATTGACAGTATACTTTGAAAATATAATCGAATTCCTACAAGTTACTTCACAAATCACTCACAATCATGCTGAAACTTTAAAAATAGAGGAAATTATCTTAGAAATAAGGTATTAAACATGGGTAAAACTAAAGTACTAGATATAAATGGGAATCCAATTGTAGGAGTATTTGCATATGCAAATGATAAGTTCTGCTTAGTTGGAAGATCAGTTAGCTCAGATCGAAAAGAAGTGTTTAATAAAGCTCTTGATGTTCCAGTATTTGACTTTACTATAGCTGGCTCTTCACAAGTAGGAGTTTTTGTAACAGGAAATTCTAAAAAAATCTTAGTTCCATCAATTATTACAGAAAATGAAATCGCTGTATTAAAAAGTCACAATATAGATTTCGCAATCATCGACACTAAATTAACAGCATTAGGAAACAATTTAATTGTAAATGATCATTATTTTTTCTACAATCCCGAATTTGAAGCAAAGGCAGTTAATGAAATTAAAGAAGCATTAGGCCTGGATGGAGAACCATTAGCAATTAGAGGATGGGAAGTTATCGGATCAATTGTAGCTATGAATTCCAAAGGCGGACTTGTACAAAACGAAGTTCCTGAAGATATCAAAATTTTATTAGAAGACATGCTTAAAATTCCTTTTGAAAGAGGAACTATGAATTTTGGAAGCAGAATTATTTCTGGTTGCTTAGTTGTAAATTCATTTGGAATGGTAGTTGGAAATTCAAGTGCAGGGATTGAAATCACTAATGCAGATTTAGCATTCGGATTCCTTGAAAAATAAGTTTAGGAAATATATCTTAAAACTAACACAAAAACACTTAAATTAATAGTAATAATTTTTCAGTAATAACTAATTATCATCAGCAAACGAATTCAAAAAATAAAGGTTGACAAAAATGTTTGGATTTTTAAAAGAAAAACTAAAAAGCGCTGTAAAATTATTTTCTAAGAAGGTTGAAGAAGAAGCTGATGACGAAGTAGTTAAAGAAGAAGTTAAACCAATTAGTAAGAAAAAAGAAACGACTCAATCTAAACCAACTCCCACTCCTGTTGTAAATAAACCAATTCCTAAAAAAGAAGAACCAAAAAAAGAAATAATAAAACCTGTTGAAATCAAAAAAGAACTTAAACCTTCTACTCAAACAAAAACTCCAACAACTAAAGAAATTCCTGTTGTTAAAGAAACTCCCGTTTCTAAAGCAAAAGAAATGCCATCAACAAAAGGCAAAGATGCACCTAGCCAAAAACCAACTTCCGTTATCAAAGAAGTGCCAAAAATTAAAGAACAAATAAAACAAGAACCTAAAAAATTAAACGTACCTACTCCTAAAATATCCGAAGATAAACACAAAACTAAAGGTGAAATTAAAAAAGAATTGCATCACCAAAAAGAAAAATTAATTATCAAAGAAAAACAAATTCTAGATGAAGAAAAAGAGTTAGAAAATCAACCAGAAGAAATTTCAGATTACGATAAAGAATTAAAAGCTGCTGAAAAAGAAGAAATAGAAAAAGAACTTGAATATGAGAAATCTCAAGAAGAAGAAAAAACAAAAAAAGTTGAAAAAATAATTTCTAAAGTTGAACATCAACAGCATGAAGAAAAAAGGCACGGATTTTTTGATTTTTTTAAAAGAAAAAAATATACTGAAGAAGTTATAGAAGAATCTAAAATTGAAGAAGTAGAAGAACAAAAAATTAAAACAAAAGTTATTGAGAAAGAAGAAACTAAACAAGTAGAATTAAACGAAGAAATTACTGAAGAAGAAACAAAAGTAGAAACTAAAAACGAAGAAATAAAAGAAGAAGAGAGCGAAGAAACAACTGAAGAAGAACCTGAACACAAAGGATTTTTTGCTAAATTAAAAGAAACATTCACTAAAAAATTATCTGACGAGAAATTCGAAGAATTATTCTGGGATATTGAATTAGCATTACTTGAAAATAATGCAAGTATCGAAGTTGTTGAAAAAATAAAAATGGATTTGAAAAAAGATATTGTGGGAAAAGCAATTTCTAAATCCGATATAGTACCAACAATTTTAAAATCCCTTAAAGCAAGCATCTCAAGCTTATTTGATGTTCCAAAAATAGAATTGCTAAAAAATATTGATGCTAAAAATAAAGAAAAACTACCATATATAATCTCATTTATTGGAGTAAATGGTAGTGGAAAAACAACTCAACTTGCAAAAGTTGCAAACTATCTAAAAAAACATAAAAAAACCTGTGTAATTGCATCATGTGACACATTTAGAGCAGCTGCAATACAACAACTAGAACAACATGCTAATAATTTAGAAATAAAAATGATTAAACATAATTACGGAGCAGACGCTGCAGCAGTAGCATTTGATGCAATTGAACATGCAAAAGCTAAAGGAATTAATGTTGTTTTAATCGATACTGCAGGAAGACTTCATTCTAACGAAAATCTTATGCAAGAATTAAAAAAATTAATGAAAGTCTCAAAACCCGATCTAAATATTTTTGTTGGAGAAAGCATAACTGGAAACGATTGTGTAGAACAAGCAAAACAATTTGGTGAATTTGTAAACATTGACGGAATAATTCTAACTAAAGCAGACGTTGATGACAAAGGTGGAGCTGCAATCTCAATAAGTTATGTGACAGGAAAACCAATAATGTTCTTTGGAAATGGACAATCTTACGACGACCTAAAAGAATTCGACAAAGAAATAATTCTTGAAAGCTTAGATCTATAATTAAATAACAAATAGATATTCTAATGTCAAAAATTAAAAATAATAATTATAAAAATAATAACAATTATAATAAGAAAAATCTAAAAATTAATTTTGTCCACGCAAACTTTTCTGATTCAAATATGGTCCACCTATTATAACTGGAGTAATCAAAGGTTCTTTTGATTTATTAATTTCATCTCTAAGTCTTGCAGCATCCTCATAATGTTCTTTTAAAACTGCTAAGTTTAGTTCTTGACGAAGTAAATAAGTTAAAGGATAATGACGCTGATTATCGTCTATAATTTTTTTCTTCGCTCTAGAAAATAATAATTTCCTCTCAAGAGAATTAGTGCCGCTAGTTGCATCTACAACAGGTTTTCTTCTAGCTAACTTACTTTTATCATGATTCCAATGTCTTTGCTCACCTAATTTAACAATTCCATACAATTTCTCGCCGAATTCATCACGTGTCGGATCTTCATTTCGAATCCAAATTGTTTCAAGACCAGTAACATTAAATTCATATTCTCCCGCCCCAGGACCTAATTTTCTAACTGGCAAAATAAAATCGTGATATTTGTTATCTAAATTACAAGCGTATATATCAACATACCATCTATCCTTAAAATCAATAAGCAAAGATGCAGTCACAGCAAAACCTTGATCTCCAACATTCATTTTGTAAAGCGCTTTCGCAACGTTTGCTTGTCCTATTATACCCATTTATAATCCCCTCCTAACATAATAAATCTAAAATTATAACTCAAACTCAATTTAACATTAAACAAAGCATTTCATCTTGAGATAATGTATATTTAAACCTTCCTATTCGGGTTTTGTCCTTAAATGGAAACGATTTTAGTCAAAAACTAAAGTTAAAAAGAACTAATAATATAAAAAGTATTACTGCCAACTCGCCCCGCTTAATTTTGTCGGCATTCGCCTGTCAATGGTCGCCACGCTCATCGTTTGAACTCTTCGCTGCTCCATCTAGTCATCCGTATTATTGGCTCATATCCAGGCAGTATACTTTTTAGCAAAGAGGTGTTTTTAATTATCTAAATCTAATAGATCTAACTCCAACCTTAACATTTAAAAAGGGTAGCGTTTCACCTTCAAGTATGGGAAGAATCAAAACAAAGCTGGTCAAAAGAGTAACTAAACAGATTATGAAAGATAACTCAGCAGATATTACTGATAAATACGATGACAATAAGAAAATTGTATCTCAATTAGTAAATACTAAATCTAAAAAAATGAGAAACATCATCGCTGGTTACGCTACTAGACTTAAGAAAGCAGAAGAAGAAATCTAAGTCAAGATATATTAATTCTTAATTGATATTAATTATTCTTTTTTATTTCACATTCACTCTAAGTTATTTTCTTTTAGAAAGATAATTTATAAAACTAACAAGTCTATTAATTCTATAATAGGTTAAAATAATGGATGAACTAGCACACGTACTTTATACAGGAGCAATATTTCGTATTATTAACCTAAAAAGAAAAATACTTCCAAAGATAAAAGTCTGGCAAGGAATACTATGGGGACTGTTTCCTGATCTTTTAGCATTCACAATACCTTCAATTGTATTATTATACAATTTAATATTAGCCACAATAACAAAAAGCAGTAATGCAACCAACGAAAACGTAGCTCATCAATTATTCTCAAATTCATCTCCACTATTTACATTTACAATGAGTTTATACACTCTAGGCCACAGCATAATTATTTTCTTAATTATCTTTGGAATCACATATTTAATATTCAAAAAACCCACGTGGGTAATGGCAGGATGGCTTATTCACATTCTCATAGATATTCCATCCCACTCAGGATATTGGGCCACAAAATTTCTATGGCCAATTTCAAACGTCAGCCTAGAAGGATATGCTTGGTGGACAAATGGAAAATTAGTGCTAATTAGCTATATTCTAATATTAATAATCTATATGTATCTCTTTTACATCAACAAAAAAAAGAAAATACAATCTAAATTTATAATAACTAAGACTAAATATAAGCGAAAATAAAGAAAATGTCTAAAATGGGCTATCTTTATCTAAATTACTTAAAATTAAAACTAATTAGCTCGATATATAATAAGAAAGAATAGCGCCCAAGCACCAATTCCCCCACATTCGCCAACCATTTTACCGCTATAATTTTCCGAGTATGTTTGATGGTTTATTTATCGTATTTAATCTTCGCATTTAATCTTTGTCTTGGGGCGCTATTCAATTTTTTGTCAAGCAGAAAGAAGTTATTTTGCCATCTTTTCTTAAGACATTAGTGTTAATTGTATTTTCCGTCGAAGATACATTGATTACAGAAATAGAATGGCGTGGATTCAATGCCATCTCAATTAAACTCGGTAATATTTTGTCTAATCTTGAATCCACATCCATGTTTTGCCTCTTTTCCCTGTTATGGGTTTAATAAACGAACTTAATATACCTTTATGTATACTCATATATAAACCTTTCTATTATTGTGGGCAAATGTATGCTCATTTACTTTAAAACCCATAATTAGTGCGGATATGAGTATACTGGTTGGGTATATGTAACGTAACATTTATAAGGACTCAAAGTTTTATGTTTAAATAGGTGTTATGGAATGAAAAACAAGAAACTAAACACAGCGATTATTTACATCAGAGGAAAGTTAGCTAACTTCAAACCTTACGAAGCTAAGACAAGAGTTGTAGTAACAAATCCACTGTTGGCGATGACACTGGTAGTTCTTTTAGGAATTCTGTTATCTATTAAACAATAGAAAATACCAAACGAATTAGCCTAGAATTAAAAGATTTTTATTTTTTTATTACAAAATTTTAATTTTTCTTTAGATTTTATATTTTGTTTATTTAATTTAGACTTCTCTATCTAAAAGTAAAGCTAATTATTCTCATCATAAAATTATACTGCCTACTCATGAGCCGATAAAACGTAGAAATAAATGGAGCAGCAACGCATAGTGAGGAGTGTCGCGACTATTCGTGAGCGCCAGCGAACTACAAGAAGAAAAGCGAATTGGCAGTATAATTTTAGACAGGTAAAAACAAATATTAACCCTTCCTTAAAATCTTCTCAACAATCTTAAAGTCAGCCAAAAACTCAGCTCGTTTCTTAGGAGAATTCCCGTTATATAATAGAACAGCAGGATGTTGCATTGGAATTACAGTTATTTTTTTGCCATTAAAATCGATTAAATATTCTTTCCCTTTAAGTTTAGTAATTCCTTCTTTAGTATTAAGCATATATTTAGTTGCAAAATTTCCAAGCGCAATAACAACTTTAGGATCAAGTATCTTTAAATGATTAGCAAGTCTATCTTTACAATTAGCTAATTCTTCTTTAGAAGGATTCCTATTTTCAGGCGGCCTACAAAGAATAGTATTAGTAATATAAACATCTTCAGGTCTTTTGAGTCCAATCTCCGCAAGTAGCCCATTAAGCAGTTGCCCACTCTTCCCAACAAAAGGTTCACCTTTCAAATCCTCATTCGCACCAGGTGCTTCACCAATAATAACAACCTTACACCCTTCTGCATTCCCAACTCCAAAAACAACATTAGTTCTACATTTAACTAACTCAGAACACTTCTTACATTTAGAATAACTTTTCTTTAACTTAGCTAACTCTTCAGTTTTACTCATTTTAACTCTTATATCTCAAAAAGCTCTAACTACTAATACTTGAATCTTTTTTCGTACGCTTTATGATCGAACCATTCAAGAATTACATTTAATATCATAACCTCATTAGTTTGAATAGTATAAACTATCCGCCAACCATTTGGTAAATCATACTTCCATAAATTAGTAATCGCATATTTTTTCAAATATTCTTTAGGCCAAATTCGCTTCTCAATCTTTACACCGCAAGAAGGATTCTTCTTCAAATCAACTAAAGCCCGTTCAATAAAACTATATAATTGAGCATCTTCAAACTTACCTTCTTTCAACGATTCATATTCATACTCTAATTTCTTATTTCCAAACGCAACATAAATTGGCTTACCATTCATCTTAATTTAACACCTTGTTTCAATAATTTGTCAATCATTTGTGGATTAAAAGTCCAAATAATACAACCATCTTTGTCAATCATGATTTTACCAGATTGCTCTAAATAATCTAATATTAATTGAAATGTTTGATACATCATTTTTTTGGGCAACTTATTCCATAGCTGATACTTACCGCATTCTTGACTATGCTTCTGAATAGTTTTCTCTACCATAATAACTGACTCTAAAGTTGGGCTATGTAATATTGTTGTTTGTTTCATCTTATATAAGTATATATAAGAACTAATATATAAATATTATGATTCCTGTAAAATTAAACCCAGAATAAGACCAATAAAATAAAAAAGTAAACCTTTTAAACAACAAAAGCATAAAGTAATATAAAGAGAAATCAAAGCTAAAAAGAGGATAAATGTTTTACAAAAAATCAAATTTACATAAGCATACAGTAGTAGTATTCCTAGCAACTAGCTTCTTTTGCATTTGTCTAGCTACTATATTAATGATTTCTAATATTTAAAGCATTTTGCCATATTTCGGGTGCATCCGGAATAAATTATTAATCCCAACTATACTGCCAATTCGCCTTCCGTCTTTTTGTCGGCATTCGCCTGAGTATGGTCGCCACGCTTCTCGCTACTCGCTCGTCGCTGCTCCATTAACATCGGAATTCACGGAATTCCGACTGTGCTCAAAAACGAAATCGTTTTTGACAGTCATACGTTTTATCGGCTCATAAACAGGCAGTATAGTATTTTATTCTTTTCCGGATGCACCATTTTCTAATAAATTATATAAATCCACCACTCCTTTTGACTTGTATGACTACTAATAATAATGAATATTACACTAAAATCGGCTTAGTTTCAGGTATTGAAATTCATGCACAGCTTGAAGGTAAGAAGCTATTCTGCGATTGTCCAACTAAAATTAGAGATGATAAGCATGATTTTGAAGTTAAAAGAAAGTTAAAGGCAGTAATTGGAGAAACTGGAGAAATTGATGTTGCAGCTGCAAAAGAAACAGCGAAAGCAAAAACTTTTGTTTATAGAGGATATAATGATACTACTTGTTTAGTTGAAACAGATGAAGAACCACCACATTTAATCAATAAAGGTGCATTAAACTTATGTTTACAAGTTTGTAAATTTCTAAATTGTAAAGTTGTTGATGAAATTCAAGTTATGAGAAAAACAGTTATCGATGGATCTAACACGTCTGGATTTCAGAGAACTTCTTTAGTGGGATACGATGGTTATATAGAAATAACAAATAAAAAAGTGCGAATTGCATCAGTTTGCCTTGAAGAAGATGCAGCGCAAATTGTTGAGAGAACTTCAAACTTTGATGTTTATAATTTATCTAGATTAGGAATTCCATTAATTGAAATTGCAACTCAACCTGATCTAAAAACTCCAGAAGAAATAAAAGAAGCTGCTGAAAAAATAGGTATGATTCTAAGATCCTTATCTGAATTCGAAGGAACTTCAATAAAAAGAGGCCTTGGAACAATTAGACAAGATGTGAATATTTCTGTAACTGGCGGTAAAAGAGTTGAAATCAAAGGTGCACAAGACCTAAAAATGATTCCAACAATTGCCGAATACGAATCAAGCAGACAATTAGCACTAATCGGTATCAAACACAAAATTGAATCTCATGAGATTAAATTAAAAGTAAAAGATGAACTTACTGAATTAAATGATATTTTGAAACACACCGAATGTAAATTTGTAAAAGATACAATAAAAAGAAACGATATCGTAATGGGAATAAGAGTTCCTGACTTTAAAGGAATTTTAGGGCAAGAAACAATGCCTGAAAGAAGAATTGGAACTGAAATTTCAGACTATGCAAAACTAGCAGGAGTTGGTGGAATAATTCACTCTGATGAACATTTAGATAAATACAGATTTACTAAAGAAGAAATTGATGACGTTAAAAAAATTCTTGGTGTAGAAGAAAATGATGCATTCATCATGATTGCAGATGCTCCTGATAAAGTAAAAAAAGCTTTCGAATACGTAATTGAAAGAATTAATATGTTCAAAGAAGGAGTAATTAAAGAAGTTAGAAAGCCAAATGAAAATGGAACAACTAGTTACATGAGACCAATGCCCGGTGGTGCTAGAATGTATCCAGAAACTGACACTCTTCCAATTAAAGTAAACCTACAACACATCACACTAGGCGAAACAATTGAAGATAAAGCAAAAAAATATCAAAAACACGGAATTAAAGATATAAATATTGCAATTCAAACTGCTAAAAATTATTCTATTGAATTTGAAAAAATACAAGAGTGTATAAGTCTTGACGCGAATACAATCGCATCAAATTTAATAAGCGGAGCATCACTGTCAACAGACTTATTAATTATTCTTCCAATATTCAAAGCAATCGAAGAAGAAAAAATTGCAAAAAATAGCTATCTAGAAATATTACAAAAAGTAGTCAAAGATAAATTAAGTGTAGAAGATGCAATTAAATCAAAACAAACATTATCTAAAGAAGATATAGCAAAATTAGTTGATAAAGTTATTACAGAAAATCCAGCAGTCGATGCATCAAAAATAGGATTTTTAATTGGAAAAGTAATGGCGCTAGCAGGCGGAAAGGCTGACGGGAAAACCATAACTGAGCTACTCAAAATAAAATTAGCTAAATAAAAATATATAACGAATATTTAACTAAAATTCAAACATACAAAATATATGATCTGCAAACGATTAATAATCCAAGGAAAAGTTCAAGGAATTGGATACAGATATTTTGCACAAAAAATAGCTGAAGAGTTAAAAGTCAAAGGACGAATTAAAAACTTAGAAAATGGCAATGTAGAAGCAGTTGTTTGTTGCAAAGACGATGCAACATTCGAAAAAATATTTCTTTTATTTAAAAAAGGACCCATACTCAGTAGAATAGATCAAATAATAATCAAAGACGCAAACACAGAAAACTGTGAATTCGAAGGATTTCAAATTGAGCACTAATCAAATAGGAAAAATAAAAATAATTACTGTTGGAAAAATTAAAGACAGAGCAATTCTAGAACAAATAAATTACTTTACAAAACTAATTACAAAAGAATGTAGATTCGAAATTGTCGAAGTCAAAGACGGAACAATCGAAGAAGAAAGCAAAAGAATACAAGAGATAATTAGTAAAGACAAACAAAAAGAAGATTGCTTTATATTCGCACTTGGAGAAGAAGGAAAACAGTGCACATCAAGAGAATTCTCTGAAAAACTAAAAAAAGTTGACAAGAAAATTATTTTCATAATAGGCGGACCATTTGGAATGAGTCAAAACATAAAACAACAAGCCTCAGAACTATTCTCGCTCTCAAAAATGACATTCACACATGAAATGTGCAGACTATTCCTTCTCGAGCAAATATACAGAGGAATAACAATAATTCAAAACAGAAAATACCATCACGATTAGCAATATCGTCTAAAAAAATAAGAATAACAATTCTTAATAAAAACACGCAAAGGATTAATTTTATAAACTATAAAAATAAAATTAAACAATATGATTGAATCGAATGCTAGTCAAGGAATCTTTTTTTTAATAGTTATCTTAGGAATATCTATAGCTTTCTTTATTACAGGAATTAGAGCTAGAAATACAAAAAGATTAATTGAAGGAACACCTACTTCTAAAATAAGATCTATCGCAATGGGCCCAGTGGAAATATATGGAGAAGTAGAAGTGAACACAAAATCCTGCTTAAATAGCCCATTTACTAATATAGATTGTGTTTATTACAAATTTTCAATAGAAGAGTATAAGAGCAGGGGGAAAAATTCATATTGGGATATTATTGATAAAGGAGAGAATAAAGTTCCATTTTACATAAAAGACGATACGGGAAAAGTTCTAATTGATTTAGAAGACGCAGAACTCGAAATACCTGCTAAAAATATATATAACAGTTCTTTTGGAGTAGATCCCCCTAAGTGCGTTTTAGATTTTTTAAATAAAAACAACATTGCCTTTGAAGGGTTTTTTGGAGCTAATAAGAAAATGAGATTTACTGAATATTACATGAAAGACAAAGACAAATTATATGTATTCGGAAATGCACAAGCTAGAGATCCAACATTGTCAGGAAGTATTGATTTCAGCAAACAAGAAAATAAAATAATAATAAAGAACAAAGATAATACTTTTTTCTATATATCAGATAAACCTGAAAAAGAAATTTTGAAAAAATTTAAATGGCTTGCTATTGGCGGAGTATATGGAGGAAGTGCAGGAATAATAATTTGCTGTTTTTTCATTTTCGCTAGTTTTGGCTGGATTTTATAATATAATAATTCAAATAAAAAAATAAAGTAATAGAAGATAAAAAAATAATATTAAATTAAGGAGGGAAAACTATGGAAACAGGATCAGGAATTTTTATTACAATAGTAATAACAGTAATTTGTGCAGTTATAATTAGCGGAATAGTTGCAATTTTTAATAACTTCATAAGATTAAAAAATGAAATTGAAAGAGCCCTTGCAAATATAGATGTCCTTTTAAAACAAAGAAGCGACGAAATCCCTAATCTGATAGAAACAGTAAAAGGTTATATGAAACATGAAAAAACTCTTTTCGAGGACATAACTAAAGCAAGAACATCAATTATGACTGCCAAAACTCTTTCGTCTAAAGCAAGCGCAAGTAACGTCATCACTGATGCTATTAAAAGTATTTTTGCCGTAGCAGAAAATTATCCAAAACTACAAGCAAATGAAAATTTTCTTAAATTACAAAACAGAATAACTAGTCTAGAAAACGAAATTGCTGATAGAAGAGAATTTTATAATGAATCTGTTACAATTTACAACATCAAAAGAGAATCAGTTCCAGACGTGCTTCTTGCAAAAATGATGTCTCTGCCTGCAAAAGAATTATTTAAAGCAACTGATGAAGAAAAGAAGGTAGTTAATGTTAAACTAAATTAATAATAATAACTTTTTTTATTTTGAAATATCTATTTTTTAATAAATAAATATAGGTAGACATATATTTCAACTAATTATTCAGTCGTGATTCCCGTACAACTTATGATTAGTTCTTTCTTGCCAAGAAGAAAAAGGAATTAATACTTCCTTAATTGCAGTTTCGTTTAAATCTAAAATAGCACTTAATTCAGAATACACTTTTGCATCACCACTCAATATTTTTTGAGCAAGTTGCCTATTTTTAAGATAATTTAATTTTTTTTCATTAAATTTTGAAATATATGCGCCAGATAGATTAACTAATGCTCTAACTTTATCAGGACTATAAGGTTTGTCTTCTTTTTCAGAAATTCTAATTATTTTAGGAGTTCCGCCAACACCATGATTAACAGTTGAATAATTAAAAGCATTTACTGAATGTAATATTAAATCAATGGTGCTTAATGGAGTCTCAGAATTAATTCCAGAAAACGTTGTCGAAAAATATAAATTAGCACCATCGGAACCAGAACCTATTTCTATGTGATCAGAATTAATTTCCCAATATCCTTGTTCATTAAATTGAAATTGCCTAATTTTATTTATTTTTTTATCAAAACCTGTAACAGTAATTAAAGTATTTCTATTCCTGCTTGCCATATCATAAGCATCCTTCACCTGTTGATATTGTTGCTCAATGCATTTATCATATTTTTCTTTAGCAATTTTCATCTCATCTTTAATGAAATTAGTTTGTTCTGTTTCTGAATAGGATTTTGCTCTTCCTTTAATAACACCTAAAACAAATTCAGGAAGAAAGACCTCTGCTTTTTTATATATTTCCGCTCTCGCAGATTCAAGATAAGCTCTATCCGAAGAATCTAAAACTGATTTCATTTCCAAATAAACAGTTTTTACAAATTCCTCAAAAGTGTGCTCTGCTTTAGGATGCATATTTTTGTTAATTCCTTCAATAATATTTGCACTACCTGTTCCGTATACAACACCGTGAAAATTATCATTATGGAAATGCCCTGCTTTATTTACTGAATCAGAATGCCTTTGTCTACCAGAAACTCTGGTATCAGTAATCACAATCGCCTCAAGTTTATTCCCTGAACATAAAGATATTCCAACTGTCATAAAAAACAAGAAAGTTAACGACTTTTATAAATATTATCCGACATTCTCCGAAATATTTACGGATACTACTAAACAAAAAAAGCAATATTAAAAAAGATTAATAAAAATTAAACTAAATACTCATTGCATAAAGATTCAATCATGCGTATACCAAAAATTATATTTCCCGTCCTTTATTGAATCAAGTCTACAAAACCCAAATCTTTGGAATTGTATTACATCACCAACTTTAAGAGTTTTAATATTTTTTTCAGCAATTCCTGTAGTAATAATATTATCGGGCATCAAAACAGTTATATGAACATGTTCAGTTTCAACCGCTGGTAAGAATTGAATTATATTTTTACCCTTACTTTTAAAAGTCATATAATCATCTGAATCGTATATAGAATCATCTTCTTTTTTATAAACAAAATTTATATTATCAATAAGTCGAACCATTTCATTTTCTTCAAATTTATCAACATCAGATTTTTCTAAATAATATTCTTCATTTATTTTAAAATGTCTATTTCCGATGTTCGGATGATCTGGATGTAAATGTAATTGAATATCTTTTACTGGAGCCCCACTAACTTTAATTTTAACTGGATCCATAATTGCAAAAAATCTACTTGTTGTTGCATCAAGAATTCGTCTATTTATTGACGCTATAACTGAAAAATCAATCTCTGAATTCGTTTTTGACATTCCAACAACTTTTGCAAATTCATAATAAGTTTCTTTTACAATTCCTCTTCTTTTTAATGCTCTAAGTGTAACAAGCCGCGGATCATCCCAGCCAATATATTCTCCACTTTCAATTTTAGCTCTAATATCTCGTCCTTGAGTTAAAGCACCTACAATACTAAATCTTGCATATTGTTTAATTGTTGGATGAGTTAAATTAAATAAATTTCTAATATAATCTTGTAATTCTATTCTTGATTCAAATTCATTACTTCTAAGAATATGAGTCACTCCTTCAAGAGCATCAAGAATTGGACAATCATAATCATACATTGGCCAAACTTTATATTTATCTTTTTGTCTATAATGAGGAGTATAACATAATCTGTAAATAACTGGATCTCTCATTACAGCATTTTTATGTGCCATATCAATTTTAAGTCTTAGAGTAATAGTTCCTTCAGGGAGATTTCCTTTTTTCATTTCTTCCCATTCTTTTTTGATTGTAGCTAAATCTTTACTTCTACATTTACATTCAGTCATATTTCTTCTATGACCTGAAATTTCTTCTTGAGCACAACAACAAGTATAAGTTTGATTTTCGTCAACTAATTTTTGAGTCATTTCTAAAAGTTTGTCGTTGGAGTCAGAGGCATAAATTACTTTTGCAGGCTTAATATCCATATAATCAATTACATCTGCTTGCATTGCATCGACATATTCTTGACTTTCTTTTTCTGGATTTGTATCATCAAATTTAATAATAGTTTTACCATTATACTTTTGAGCATACATATAATTAATTCCAAAACTTAAAGCATGACCTACGTGATTATATTTTGAAGGCTCTGGAGCAATTCTTGTTACAACTTTTCCCATTTCAGCATTTTTAAGTTCCGGCAAATCACTTCGCTTTTCTTTATTTTCTTTTTTCTTATCTTCTTGCTGTTCAGTAAAATTAGGATTAAGTTCAAGTAATAATTTAGTTTGAGATTCTAAATCCATAGAATTAACTTCTTCAATAATTTTATCGATTAAAGGATTAACTTCTTGCATTCTTGATTTAATAGTTACGTCTAAAGACATCAACTTACCAACAATTGCGCCTTTTGTAGCTTTTCCTTTGAATTTAACTGCATTTTCTAGAGCGAACTCCTTTATCTTAACATTTAGGTCTTCCATGATACATACTGAAAGAAACAAGGTATTTTAAAACTTTTTGAATAAGCAAATCTAGCCAAAAATCAATAAAAAAACAATTACAAAGTATACTGCCTCCCTATGAGCTATTTATACGTTGATCTTTATGGAGCAGCGCCGAACGCATAGTGAGAAGCGTAGCGACTATTTGTGAGCGCCAGCGAACTCTAAGAAGATAAGCGAATTGGCAGTATACTTTTAGATCCTCCATCAAACAGCCCAATCATGAGAAAACTATTAAAAGACCAAGTTTTCTTAAACTCTTACTGAACAATTATGAAAAAAATCCCAATTAACAATATCATTAGTAAAATACATTCTGGAAAAGGAATGTCATTTGAAGAAATCAATGCTTTAATTGCAAAGAAAGTAGAAGAATTATCTGGTCTTGTCTCTGAAGAAGGTGCAGCGCACATTGTAGCAAACGAATTAGGAGTATCAATTTTTGGCGAAAATAATGTTAAAATCAATGAAATCATAGGAAACATGCGAGAACTTACTGTATATGGTAAAGTTGCAGCAATTTACGATACAATTCAATTTCAAAAAAATTCAAATCCTGGAAAAGTTAAAAATCTTATTCTAGCAGATGAAACTGGAAGAATAAGAGCAAGTTTTTGGCATGACGCTGCAGTTTTCTTAGATGAAAATCAAGTCAAAGCAGGAGCAATACTAAAACTAGAAGGCGTTATGTCAAGAGAAAATAACAGAGTTGCTGAATTAAGTGTTTCAAAAAAAGAAAATATAACTATAAATCCTAAAGGAGTTTCAATTGCAGTTAACGACGATACTCAAACAAAAAAAATCGTAGAAATAACAACAGGAAATAATTCTATTTTAGGAGTCGTTGTCCAAATTTTTAAACCTAACTTTTACTATAAATGCCCTAAGTGTGGAAAAAGGATACTTAACGAAACTTGTCTTGAACACGGAAAAGTTGAAGCTAAAATGGCATGCGTATTTAATGTCATCATAGACGATGGTAGTGCAAGCATAAGAGCAGTTTTCTTTAATGAAACAGCAGAAAAATTTACAAACAAATCAACTGAGGATCTACAAAATGTAACTCATTTTGAAGAAGTAAAAGCCTCCATTATGGGACACGTAATTAAAATAACAGGAAACGTAAGATTCAGTTCGTTTTTAGGAGAAAATGAAATAATTGTAAACTCACTAAATGAAATAGATATTACTAAAGAAAAAAAGATTCTTGAGAAAAAGTTATATGATGGTGCTTAAATATTTCTAATAATAGTATTTTTTAATATAATCTTTAATTTGTCTTAAGTATTACTGCCAAGTTCGCATGCTTAGAATTAGAATTTATAACCATGACGAAATCAGGAACCTCTGATTTCTATGGTCAATAGCTCAAAGTCAATAATGCGAACAATCAAGGCAGTATACTTAAGTATTTGTATTAAAAATAAAAGCTAAATTGCACACAAGAAACCAAATTACTCATTCTTTAATTCTTCTTTTGCCTTTCGTCTAAGATCTTTTAATCTATCATCCGGAGAATATTTTGGAGGAATTACAGATTTGTTCTGAGTTCTTTTTCCAGCAACAACTTCAAACTCGTTCATAGTAAAAGTACCATTTTTTCTTCGAAATATTTTGGAATTCATAGTATAATCATTATCATCCGAATTGTCAATTAAATTTGCCATAGCAGTAAATTATAAATCGTTAATTATTAGATAAAAAATTTAAACATAGTTTATTATTATAATGATACTTATTATTTTATTAATCTTTCTTTCTTGAAATTTCACAAATACAAAGTTTATTTGTATGAGCAGTCAAAACTTTCTCTGCTTTAGAATACATTGTTTCCAATTCAGAATAGTCACTACCCTTAGCTTCAAACTTATAGGACCCACCGCCCAAGTAGAAAATTAATAATTTATTTTTATCAATAGCTTGAATTTCTGCTAAAATATCTTTAACAGTCTTAACGCCATTTGGATCATAACATTCTATTTTTATCTTTCCATCTACAGTTACTTCAGGTGGCTTAATTCTTTGATGGATAATTTCAGCTAATAATTTTGTGATTTTATCGTCGAAGTTCAAAGATTCTAACGCAAAAGTACCATTTACAAAATCATTAAATGCCTGAAATAAATATTCGTACTTTTTGAAGATAACACTTTTTACACTTTCATAAAAAGCTTTTGGATCAACACTTAATTTTTCAGCGACAAAGTCAAGAATTTTTTCTGCCTTTTGTTCTTGTTTAATGGAATTTTGTTTATCCATTTTTTCTTTATCATTTACTCTTCTAAGAGATACATCAATATGACCTTTTTCTCTATCGATTTGTAATACTTTACAAACAATAATTTTACCATCCTTTACAAAATCATTAATATTTCTAATTCTTCCAGGAGATACTTCTGAGATATGTAACATACCGGTTTTCTGATATTCATCTAGAACTACAAACACACTATGAGGATTTACTTTAGTTACAGTACAAATTACTATTTCTGATTCTTGTGGAAATCCATCTCGTTTGAAATACATAATTACTAGAAAACAACTCAGGCTTTTTAAATGTTCATATCTTAAAAAATTAATTAAATAATAAGAAAGTTAAATCAAAATACTAAAAATAAATCAAAAATATAAAATATCAAAAGTAATAGTTAAATTAAAAGAAAAACCTAATAATAAATAAAAAAATTAAATTGTTTCAAGAACGTGAGCTTTGATATTTGCTTTTCCGCCTGTTGGATTAGTTAATTCTATTCCACAGATTAAGCATTTAACATGAGTTGTAGCTCTACTGTATACGATTTGTTCGTTTTTACAGCCATTACATCTTACTTTTACGAATTTATTTGCCATTATGAAACTCCATTAAATTTTTAGCTTTATACAAGCTCGAATTTTCTAGTTCTAAATCCTTCGGACTTTTGTGAACTCTTTTTACAAGTGCCACACATATATCTTAGATCTACTTTCTTACTAGTCTTTTTGTTGGTCATTTTCCACTTTTTAATCGGTGGTTTAGAGAATTTACCGTGGTTACCCATTCCTGAAGTACCAGTTCCTCTTGCTGCCATTCTTGATTTTGAGAATCTTGATAGGGGTCTAGCTGAGCCTCTTGTTTTAGCTTTTGCTACCATTACAGTATGTGCAGTATGTTTTTTACACTTATTACAATACCTTTTCATATTTTTGGGCATTTTCATAAGATATCAGAAAAAAGGAGCTGTTTATAAAGGTTTTCTATGCATTACATAAAACCTAAAAATAAAAGTAAAATAAAAACAACATTATACAAAATAAAATAAAAAATAACTTCAAGATACCAATACAAAACAACGATTGAAAAGTATACTGCCTGCTTATGAGCGATTATGTCGTATTAATGAAAAGAGCAGCGACGAACGCATAGTGAGGAGCGTAGCGACCACACTCAGGCGAATGCCGACAAAAAGAAGAAAAGCGAATTGGCAGTATAATTTTCATAAAAGATGCGAAGGATAATTTCCGACGAGAATAACCTAACAAAAGAGATCATGACAACTAAAAATAACTTTCTAATACTAAATAAATCCCAAGCCATAATCTTTATAAATGGCTCCTATTTCCAGTGAAATATGGCAACGATAAGAAAAGGCAGATCATACAACACTGCACCTGAAAGACCGTACACAAGAAAGTCTAAGTACAGAAATAAAATGTTTGTAAGATCAACTCCTGTTTGTAAAATTACTAGATTCGATTCTGGAGCAAAGGAAGAAACTTTACCTAGAAGAGTAGTATTAATTTCAAGTCATGCAGTTCAAATGAGACATAATTGTTTAGAATCAGCAAGAATGACTGTTCAAAGAGTACTTGATGCTGAAATTCCAAAAGATGACTTTCATTTTAAAATTAAAGCATACCCTCATCATCATTTAAGAGAAAACCCGTTAGCATCAGGAGCTGGTGCGGACAGAATGAGTACTGGAATGCAGAAAGCATTCGGTAAAGTTATTGGTTTATCTGCTCAAATCAAGAAAGGACAAGAAATTTTAGAAGTAAAAACAAAAGATCCTCATATTGCAAAAATCAAAGATGCATTAAGAAGAGCAAACTGTAAACTTCCAAGCACTTGTAAAATTGTTGTTTATTAGATTTTCTAATTAAATATTTTTTATTTTAATTAATTCTATTGTACTAAACTAAATCCATTTCCGCCGTTATACATTTGAAGAACTTCTGTTTCACTAAGTACTCTATTCCATACTGCAACTTCATCTACTGTACCTTTGTAATCTTTAGAACCATCAGGAGCAGCAGTCCCTGCATTATGCCCGCCTATTCTAAGTTCTCTTATAGCAGTATTAAGTCCATAATAATTAAATAAGCTGGAATGATTCCCATTAACATAATATTGGGCATTTGACCCATCATATGTAAAAACAACATAATACCAATTATCGACATATATGTTGAATCCTGAGTTATAATTTCCACACCAAGTATCCATTCTTAGTTGAGGGTATTCTGGAGCCCAAGCTCGTCCTTCATAAAATAATGCTACGTTGTTACTACAACTATTTGCGCTACCGTATGAAGCAATAGTCATTGTTGCATCATTATTATTATCTTCAAGCATTTTAAACCAAAATGCCATGCTTCTTGAAGAAGAGCCGTGTGGCAAAGCTGAGTCACTTGCAATTATTGTTTGGTTAATACCATTGAAAAGATATCCTTGTCCAACTTTTCCAGCTACTAAACTAGGCGAATTAGTAAGAACTCCGTTGTTTCCATTACCGCTCATGTCTGATGTATTTTCATTTAATGGCCAATATCCAACTAATCCTTGTCGTAAAGCAACACACGTCGAATTACATATTACAGGATTAACAACCCAATTAGCATATAAAGTTACATTGGATGAACCCATTAGAAAAGAAGAAGACGATATAGAATAATTAGTTCCAGTACCGTTGGCTAAAGTATTCCAATTAGTTACAGTATAACCCGTTTTAACAAGAGAACCAGTATTACCTAATACAATAACAGTTGAACCAGTTGTATAATTGTTTGAATCAACTGGAACTGAACCACCAGTATTACTATTTCCATTATAAGTTACAGAATATGTACTTATAGATACACTCCCGCTAGAATTTACAGCGTTATAAGTTTGAACATTTCCTGCAGTTCTTGTTGCGCCCAAATTATCAGTATAAGAAATACCAACAATCGGAGTTTGTCTAGTTGTAATTGTATAAGACGAACTATTAACAATACTACAGTTAATTATCATACTCTGACCAACATTTAAAACAATAGGTAATGCTGGAATAGTATTCGAAGAATTACAAGTTAAATTAGATTGTTGATTTACACGGAATTGAGTAACAGTAATAGTATCAAAATAATTATTTTTCAACTTAAACAAAGAACTATTTGCTCCAATACTATATGACTCAATCCCAACTGTATCAGTTTGCAATTTTAATTCAGAAACTTTCTTAACAGAATTAGCACCAATGCTTGGGAATCCACTCATATTATTTATTGCAACTAATGCTATTACTATTACAACAGTTAATATAATAAGATATTCAGTTGATGTTTGTGACTTGAATTTAGCTTTGAGCATATAAGTATACTTTAGAGCATTAGTTTTTAAATATTTCGTTGCTACTTCGACGAGCACAATAACAAATATAAAATATATCTACATCTGATTCTTCAATTGATGTTCTCTTAGAACTTGAATTTCTTTCTTGATCGAAGCTTTAGTTAATATCGGCATTAGCTCTTCAATTGACATATACACTGCCTTTTTTCCACCTAATAAATCAGCTATTTTATCCACACCTTTTTTTACTAAATCAGTTTTAGAACAATAAACCATAACCTTAGAATTGTCAGTAATAGTGTCATAAAGCGCCTTTTGCTCTTCGAGAGAATAAGTTTCAGATGGATCAAATATATAAATAATAATATCAGCAATTTTATTTACAACTAAATAAGCCTGTTTTTCAACATCATTCATTACTTCGAATCTATTTAAAGTACCAGGAACATCTAAAATTTGAATCTTTCTTGCACCAAGGTCAGCATAACCAACATTAATTCCAAGAGTAGTAAACGCATAATTAGCAATCTTAGGCTTAGCGGGAGTTAATTTTCCAAGTAAAGTAGACTTACCTACATTCGGGAAACCAAAAATTGCAACATTCAAAAGATTATCTTTAATTTCAGGCATTTCTTTCATCTTTCTTCTAACTGACTCAAGATTTTCAAATGACTTTGAAACCTGGCTAAACATAGAATTAATTCTACCATAAAACTGTTTTAAAAAAGTCTCCATTTCCTCAGGATCTAAAGAACATTTTATTTTTTTTGCATAAATATTAGAAAATTGTTCAACTCGGTGCATCAACCAATTAATATTACTTAAATCGTGCTTATAGCCATTAACACTAAAATAGCATAAAAATAACTCTTGATAGAATGAAGGGATATCTTCATACACAGGAAAACTCTCAACAATTCGCTTCATATCTCCCATTAACCTTTCTTGAACAGAAGTAAGCTTCAAAATTACCTTTTCCTTCTTATAGTTAATATCAGACTTCATCTTACGAACAGTCTTCTTATTAATCTTAGACTCCTTTATACTTCTCTTAAGCTCGGAAAATGCCACTCTTGCCTCTCTAAAAGCTACATCGATATAGAAATCGTACTTGTAAATTGGCGCTATTTTCTGGAAATTCATATATCCTAATAATTAAAGGGGGTTTAATAAATTGATGATTTGAGAAATATAAGGTAATTAAAAAAAAAGTAATTAGATTTATCTATTTAGGCCAAGCAACTTCACCATTAGCGTAATATATTGGAACTCTATCTTGAGGATTCTTTCTTGTTAATCTAAACATCATATCTTTAACAAGTAATAGGCTAGCAGCTCTACGTAACAAAAATCCTAAAATTACTTCTCTAGAATTAGCATTTTTGATTGCAAACTCATTATGACAATAACTTTGATTTTTCGTTACCAAAAAATTAGAATTTATTATTAATCCAACATCCCATCTCACTCCAGAAGGATTCCAAGTAAAATCATATCTTTCTAAAGAAAAAAGAAAATGTTTATCATCTTTATTAGTTATAACTTCATCGTCTTTAAAATCTTTATATTTTTGTAAAAAAAGCCGAATTCTAGCTTTTTCATCAAAAGACATTTTTTTAGGTGAATTTAAAGCATTACTAATTTGTCGAATAGCATCACTTTTCTCCCAATAACCAAATTCTTCTTTAATTAATCTACCATTTTTATCAACTTTATCTTGAAAACCATTCGCTGCATATTCATATCCAAATATAGATTTCGAACCCTCAGAAATTTCTTTTAAAGTAATTACATAATTAACATGTCCTAATCCAGGAGAATATTCGTGGACAGGACCAAGAACAACAGCATCCCCCCACAGTAACCCTTCTACCCATATTTTATTAAGTCGACTAATTTCAGTTAAATGTATTGCAGTACCTTCCTTTGTTATATCTTGTATTTTTGTTTTCACTATACCTTCTGCATTTTTATTGTCTAAATTATGCGCTGCAACTACATTCAGCTCTTTCTCCACATCAGTTATCCAAGTCATTAAAATATTAGCATAAGTTTCAATTTCTTGAATTGTTTTTTTAATATCTAATTCAGCTTGTAATGCCTTTTCGTCCGAAAGACTAGATTTAATTTTTATTTGCAATGCTAGAAAAACTAATTTATTTTTAAAGTCACCAGAATATAAAGAAAGTGCTTTTATTAATTGCTCATAAGAAGTCTCAATTTGTTTTTCAACATCTACAAATACAGAATTTGCGGGAATTTCTTTCTTCAATTCTTCAATTATCCTCTCAACACAATTTTCTCCTCGTCTTTCGAATCGCTTAACATAACGCCAAGCTTTTCTTAAATTGGTGTAATCTCTTTCTTGTTCAGAAATAGAAGTATCGTTCTTTATTTTATCTAAACTATCTTTTAATTCTTTAACGTATTTAAACTCCCCTAAGAATAACTTAATAGCATCTTGCGTATCTGAATCGAGACTATGAAACCAAGCCATAAGTATTATTTAGGCTTTATATTTTTAAAGTATTCGATTTGCATTAAGTATTACTGCCAAGTTCGCATTCTTAGATTTAGAAGTAATAACCATACACGCTCGCGGGAACATCCGCTCGCTATGGTTCAAAGCTCAACGTCGTTTATGCTCACGATATGAGGCAGTATACTTAATGCTTGATGAATTTAATAGAATACAAAAAGAAGGAAAATAGAAATTAGATAAAAACAAACAAAAACAAAGAAACTTAATAATAAAAAAATAAAATAAGCATTTAGTGCTTAGTTATATAATACTTCTACAATCTTTGCATATACTGGTCTTGTTAAGAATACTCCTAATACAAGTCCTGCAATAGTTACAATTGCAAATCCTCTAATTAATCCTGCACCAGCAAAATAAAGTGGCACCATAGCAATTCCAGTTGTAAAGAATACACCCATAATAATTCCAAATGCTTTCTTAATACTTCCTTCTAAGCTAGTTCCATCTTTTCTTAAAACTTCATCAGTAATTACAACTAAATGATCTACACCAGTTCCGGCTAAAATAATTAAACCTGCAATGGATAATAAATCTAAAGTCATTCCAAAATAAGCGTACATACCAATAACCAAAAGTATTTCAGATACTAATGCAATCATCATTGGAGTAATTATTAAGAAACTTCTGTATCTAATTAACAACACAATTGCAACAGCAAGAATTGCTAAAATACCAGTTAATGCAATATTTGCCAAAAACCCTTTTCCTAATACAGCTGAAATAGTATCAACTTTTGCTATTTTTAATTTTGAAGGTAAACTTCCAGTTTCAATTACAGTTTGCAATTTTTTCATACTATTAGTAGTGTTAAGTTTTGCATCAGCTAAAGAAGAACCAAATCCACTTCCTGAAATTGCAATATCAGTAATATCAGTTCTGCCCTTTAAACTAGCAGCAATATTTAAAGAATCAACCAATTCACCATCTAAATATAATTCAATTTGTTTATCTAAATAAGCATTAGTTCCAGTTCCACTAACTGCTAAATTTTTAGTAGCATTTCCAAAATGTTGTGCTGCGCTAGGAGTCAACTTAATTGAAAATTGGAATCTGCAAGAATAACCACTATCAGCTCTTCCACAAGAATCTATTTTTGAATCAGTCGCACCTTTTCCAACATAAGCGATATCATTTTTCTCGCCTTGGAAAATTGTAACATTATTTATTTTTGCTTCAAACTTACCTTGTTTTGAAACTAATTCTTCAATTTCTTGAACAGTAGTTCCTGCAATTTCAATTACAATATACTCAGGCTTTAATTGAAGATTTTTTGAAATAGAAACAGATACATCAGATAAACCATAGACGTTAAGTCTTGCTTCTAAATTACTTTTAATACTATTAAATTGATCTGGAGTAAGAGGATCTTCAGGTTGAAGTAAAACTCTAGTTCCACCTTGTAAATCTAATCCTTTCTTAATATTTGATGTCGGAGCATCATAAACAGAAAGACCTAAATCACTTGTAACATTTGAATTGTTCGCAGCTATAACCGTAAGAGAATACATAGTTTTATCAGTTTTAATAATAACAGTGCTATTTACTTCTAAGTCAGTTGTCAATCGATAATAATCTGCAGCATTTTTAACTGCTTCTGAATTAACACTTAAAACAACTTCTCGGTCTAATGGTTTATCCTTTGCGGTTGGACCAACAAAACCTGCAAGTGTAGCAGCACTATCCTTCTCTACATTTCTAATTGCAGCGCCTTCTTTTCCAAAAGTAGGACTAATAAAAAAAATTGCACCGATAACTAATACTATCAATAAAATTACTTTCCAATTAGTAAATATTCTTTTTAATTTGTGAGCATTCATTTCGCACTCCCTTTATGAGTATATTCCATGTACCATCTAAGAATTCCTGCATTTTGAATCCAAGTACTAATTATATCAACTAGTAAACCTATAAAAATAATTGTCAAAATTTGTTTAATTACATCAGAAGGAGTTAACATCATTCCAACGAAAACTGCAACAACTCCTGTCATAATCATAACCATTCCTGTATGGAACGCCTGACCTACTCTTTCTAAGTATGAACCAGTTCCTTTTACCATCTTTGTTGAAAGCAAAATATCTGTATCTACAGAATAACCAATCAACATTAAAAATGCTGCAAATCCTGCTGTGGATAATCTAAATCCTAGTAAATTAAAAATTGCTGCTGTAACAACAAGATCGAAAAGACAAGACAAAATTACTGCCATAGTCGGACCGAATGATCTAAAATAAATAGCAACAGAAATTCCCATAAAAATAAATGAAACTAATAATGCTAACAATATTTGCTTAAAAAATTGATCCCCAAATGTTGAACCCATAATTTCTTTTGTAATCTGATTATCATTAACCTCGCCTATTTTTTCTTTTGTAGCAGAAATTAATTCAGGATAATCTGTAAAAGTACTTTCGACAATAAAACCTTGTTTAATTCCAGAAACGGTTAATTCTCTAACACTAATATCTTGATTAGGAAATTTATTATTTAAAAAACTTTGAAGATCCTTAAATGAAACATCGGAATCAGTTTCAATTGTTAAAGACATTCCACCAGAAAGTGAAACTCCTTTTTTAATAAAATCACCAGTTGTTGCTGTTTGATATCCAATTTGTGCAATTGCAAGTATAAACATAATTAATGGTATTAACAATAATAATTTGTATTTTTTATCATATATATGAAGAAACTTATCAATAAATCCTTTAGAATTTTTATTTGATTCAGAATCTTTTGAAACGGAAATAGGATGACTAGATTTTGAAGTTGAGTCAATATTAGAACTTTCATTAACGACATCTTTACGCTTGTTTCTTCTTTCTGCACGCTTTGACATAAATTTCCCCCTAAAAACCTAGAAAGAAAGTCGATTTATAAAAGTTTCGGGGTATTAAATACTCATAAAACAGCAGTAATCTCGATAGAAAATAAGTATACTGCCAAGTTCGCCATTCTGGATTTAGTTCGCTAGCGCTCACGAATAGAGAACTTTGTATGACTCTAAACGTAATATATCGTATGCAAAGTTATCTTCCGAGAATTCGCCCAATTCTCGATAGTCGCGACGCTCCTCATTAAGCATTCGTCGCTGCTCCATCTAGATCTACGTTTTAATTGCTCACAATCAAGGCAGTATACTTATTTTAGCAAAAATACTACTCATATGATTAATATACTCTTGAACTAACTTACTATATAATATAGTCATAAAATCTAATCCAATAAAATTTATAAACAATACTAGTAAAGAATCTACGGGGTAATTAAGGGGTAAATAAATATGGCATCAACAGTTCTAATCGGACTTCAATTTGGAGATGAAGGTAAAGCAAGAATACTAGACTATTTAGCAAAAAATTGTGACGTAGTTGCAAGATTTAATGGTGGAGCAAACGCAGGACACACAATTGAACATAAAGATAAAAAAATTATTTTGCATCAAATTCCATCAGGAGTTTTATACAACAACGTACTATTATATATAGGAAGCGGATGCGTAATAAATCCAGTAAAAACTGTTGATGAAATTAGACATGTTGAATCTCAAGGATGTAATCTTAATAAAAGATTATTTATCAGTTCAAAAACAACTTTAGTTTTACCGCACCACATAGTTAGAGATAAAGAAGAAGGAAGACAAATTGGAACTACTGGAAACGGTATCGGTTATGCATATTCTGCTCAAGCTCTTAGAACAAGAAGCGGACTTATTGAAAATGTTCGAATAGGAGATATAATTGAAAATAAAGATCTATTAGTATCTGTTGCAAAAAGATTAATTGAAACGATGAACGAATTTAATTTGAAAATAGATGTTGATGTAGAAATGACTAAATTTTACCACAGCGTTCTTCACCTAAAACAATATGTAATTGATGATCCTATGTTTTTAGAAAGAATCGCAGATAAAGATAAAAAAATAATTTTCGAAGGTGCACAATCTGTAATGCTAGACGTTATCAACGGAACAGTACCATTTGTAACTTCATCAAGAACAATTGCAGCAGCTGCATATACAGGAGGAGATATTTCTTATAAACATCACAAAAAAACAATTGGTATTGCTAAAGCAATAATGTCAAGAGTGGGAAATGGACCATTTGTATCTGAATTTGGTGGCAGTAGATCTGAAAAATATTGTGCTGAAGAAAACGGAACTGCACATACTAAAGAAAAAGAACATGCGGCAAACAAAGCAGAAAACTTACTAAAAAGCAAAGATCTATTCGAAGTTGGTATTGGACTAAGAATGATTGGTGGCGAATACGGAGCTACAACAAAACGGCCAAGAAGAATTGGAATGTTAGATTTAGTTATGTTAAAACAAAATTGTGATTTAAATGGTGTTGACGAATTATATATAAATAAATTTGATTCACTTTGTGATTTCAATAATACTTCATTAAAAGGAATCCCAGTAGTTGTTGCATACAAATTAAAAGGAAAAACAATTGATTATATGCCTTCTTCAACAGTATCGTTGCAAGAATGCGAACCAGTAATTAAATACTTTCCAAAAATGCCAGAATCAATAAAAACTGCAAGAACAAAAGCAAAACTTCCAAAGCAAGCAAAAGATTTAATTAAGTTTATTGAGAAATTTACTAACACAAAAATGAAAGGAGTTGGAGTTGGACCAAAAAGAGAGGAATTTGTTCAATTATGAAATCTAATTTAAATAATTCAAAGATAGAAAAACAAAAGATTTCAAATACAAATGAACCTATAAGTCCAAACACAAATATTCTTTCACAACGATATGCAGACGAAAAAATAAATGAAATTTTCTCGCCAGAATTCCGTATCAAAACTGAAAGAGAATTTTGGATTAATGTTTTAGAAACTCAAGTTAAATTAGGACTAAAAGTGCCAAATGATACAATTTCTAAATATAAATCTGCAATAAACAGAATAGACCTAGAAAGAATCGAACATTTAGAAAACTCAACAAAACACGACGTTAAAGCAAAGATTGAAGCATTCAATGAAGCAGCAGGAAATTTTGGAAACAAAAATTACAAATCATTGGAACAAATACATAGAGGATTAACTTCTAGAGATCTAAATGACAATGTAGATTTAATTTTAAACAGACTTGCGGCAAAACATCTATTAGCAAAATATTGCTTTATCCTAAAACAAATGGATGATATCGCAAAAAAATATGAAAGTCTGCCACTTACAGCAAGAACTCATCATCAAGTAGCTCAAATAACAACTTTTGGAAGAAGATTTTCCATGTGGGCAGAAGAATTACTATACCATCTAAAGAATTTTTCAAACTTCATAGACAATCTCCCATTTAGAGGAATTAAAGGTGCAATTGGAACTCAGCAAGATATGTCAACTCTAATAGGAACTAAAAATGCAAAAATTCTAGATCAAAAAATCGCACAAAAATATGACTTCAAAAATTTAATGTCGTCAGTAGGCCAAATATATCCAAGATCAATTGATGCAGAATTTATCAATCATCTAGTTTTAATTTCAAGCCCAATTCAAAGTTTTACAAAAACATTAAGACTTATGTCAGGATTAGGATTAGCATCTGAAGGATTTGCTAAAGGACAAACTGGTTCAAGTGCAATGCCACACAAACAAAATCCAAGAAGTTGTGAAAGAGTAAATAGCTTAGGTCAACTTTTAAAAGGATATTCAGCAAGTATAAATAACACATCCGGAGACCAATGGGAAGAAGGAGATGTTTCCTGTTCTGCAATTAGAAGAATCACAATAAGCGATGCATGTTATACTAGTGATGGAATTGCAAATACAACTTCATATATATTAAAAAATATGGGTCCAAACATTGAAGCAATAAATAAAGAAGTAACAAAATATAAACCTCTTCTTTCGACTACAAATGTAATGATGGAATTAACTAAAAGGGGCATAGGACGAGAAAAAGCTCATGAAATAATCAAGCTAACTTCATTAAAATATATAGAAATAGAAAGTGCAACAACAGCAACATTTTCAAAACTATTAATCCACAATCTTGAAATAAGCAAAATTATAACAGAAGCTGAGCTCAATAAAATTATATCAATGGAAAACACAGGAAGAGCAAAAGAACAAATCAAAGAAACTTCTACAATGATTAAAAAATTCTTAAGAAAACAAAAAATTAATAACAAAGAAATGGATATTCTCTAATACTAAAGCTATAAATAATATAATATTAGCAATATATTAAAATAACTCAAACTAAATATTAAAAACAAAAAATAGAGCATAGAAATAAAACTTAATCATCCTTTTTCTTACCCGCACTTGCTGGTAATTTACTAACCTTTGCCTTATCAGAAATAATTGCAGAATTTCCAGTTGGATCCTCAATTATTATTTTTAATGTATCTTGGCCCCACATTACATCCTGGATTTTTTTAATCATATTTTTTAATTTTTTATAATTTTCTTTTTCTACATCGTCATCATCACGTTCTTTTTCAAGCATTCTTTTAACTCTACTTAAAACGCCTTCAACATTAGTAATATAACCATTTGAAACTGGACCTGGTTCAATAGACATTATTCGAGGAATCTTAATTGTCGCAGCACTGCTTTTAACAACTCTTATTTTCATATCCTCTTCAAGACTAACATCAATTTCAACTTTTGTAGGACCTTCATTTTTTTCAAGTTCAACATCTGCTAGATGATAACCGCAACCTTCATGATCGCAATCCATAGAATAAATAAACGCTTTTCCAAAATAAGGAATCTCTGTATCATACTCTACTAAGTTCAAAGTCTTCTGTCCGCACGACGGGCAAGGCTCTCCTTTCAGTATATGAGTATTATTTTCATCTGCCATAAATAATAATATATTTTAAGTCTTTTTAAAGGTTTTGAAAAAATAAATATATTACAAAAATAAAAAGAATTATAAACAATAAAATACCTTAATGTTATTAATTTCTCCTAAAAAAATATTTCTCTAATACGAATTATATATAGAAAAGAAACATTGATAAATAGAAAAAATACTAATAAATTCAATAAATATGAAAAATCTCCAAATAATTATTAAAAAACAAGAAAGATAAACTTAAAAATAAATAAAATAAAAAAGATAATCATAACAAAATAAAAATAACCCTTATCTATAGTTTAGCAACTACATCTGCAAAAATTTCATCAATAGTCTTTTCAGCATTAACTGTTAATACTAATTTTTGTTTTGCATAATGGTCCAATACGGGCTTAGTTGAAGTATGATAAGTATCAAGTCTTTGTTTAATTACTTTTTCATCAGTATCATCAGCTCTAACTACCTTTCCAGCCTTTTTATCTTGTTCTGCTCGCCCTTTAATTCTTGCAACAACAACTTTATCAGCAACATTATAATAAATAACATTAGTTACTTTTTCTTTAACTTCTTTTAACAATTTGTCAAGAGCTTCCGCTTGAGGAATAGTCCTAGGAAAACCATCAAGAATAAATCCTTTAGCACAATCTTTTTCTTTGATTCTATTATGAAGCATACCAATTGTTATTTCATCAGGAACATATTTTCCAGCGTCCATATATTTCTTTGCTTCAATTCCTAATGGAGTTTTATTTCCAACTTCTGCTCTAAATAAATCTCCTGTTGAAATATGAACAATACCATACTTTTCTTTAAGTTTTGCTGCTTGAGTTCCTTTTCCGCATCCTGGAGGACCCATAACTAAAATTATTTTTTTATTTACAACCATCTAATCACCTAAACCAGCAGATTTTGATAGCTTTTTAAAATTTGTGATATTATAGGTGCTTCCAAAAAAGAATAATAAAGTATACTGCCTACATATGAGTCATTAAAGAGTATGACTTTATGGAGCAGCGACGAACGCATAGTGAGGAGTGTAGCGACAACACACAGGCGAATGCCGACAAAAAGAAGTTGGGCGAATTGGCAGTATACTTTAGAAAATTAAATTATTCCGGATGCACCAGATATTTTAAATTATATAAAATAAACCAAGTCAAGAGAATAAACCATAATTAGAAATTTTTTCTTTTAATTGTACTTTTAAACCATGCATCGAATCTGTATAAATATGAAAGTCTGCTTTTTGCATACATAAATAAACTTGCTGGCTTGAGTCAGAACCCATAATACCTTTATCTATTGCATCCATTTGCAAAAAAGAATTCCAATCTTTTGGATCAGTTATTCGTGCTCGCTTAAGCAATCTTTCAAAACGATATTCGATTGGAGCATCAACTGAAATTAATAAAAATTGAGGCTGTTTTCGTAACTCAACTATTTCACCAAGATTTCTAATTCCATCAATAACATAATTAGACACATCAATATTATGCAGCATTTTCTCAATAGCTCTCTTTGCAAGTACTCCATTTCCATACAACTGCCGCATATTTTCTCCAATACGTTGCAATTGAAAAACAGAATAATCAATTAAACCTTGCCTACTGGCTTCCTCTCTTACCAAATCAGAAAGAGATAAATAATTATATCCTTTTTCAATCAATAGTTGTGCAATTATCCCTTTTCCAGCAGCCTTAGTTCCAGTTAAGCCAACTATCATTACTTACTTCTCCAACTTACCAATTTAATTTTCTCAGGAATTCTAGCAACACTTGCTTTAGAATAATCCATAGAGTAATCTGGAAAATGAAGATCATACTTAACAATTTCTCTTTTAATAATTCCTTTTACTAATTCCCTATCTCCATCGTCTAATCTTTTATCATATCGAAAAAGATGATCCAAATTTTGATTACAAACAGACCTATCAAACGCAATAGATAAAAATTCAGAAAATCCAGATAGTTTGTCATAATATGAAGGCATTAAAATTGGCACATCAGCAGATCTAACATCACTTAAATCCCTATAATACAGATTCTTGTTCTCGTCAAATAATAAATTTTGAGTATGAAACGATTCAAAAATAATTCCTTTAGATGCAAAATACATCCAACTACTAATCATTTTCTCAACACATCCCAATTCATATTCTTTACTAAATTTACCAGAACTAATAACATAAAACCAGGGATTCAATTCTTTTCCAGCATTATTATCGCCATCCA
Source organism: uncultured Methanosarcinales archaeon (assembly GCA_964557345.1). Taxonomy (GTDB): domain Archaea; phylum Nanobdellota; class Nanobdellia; order Woesearchaeales; family DATGWN01; genus CAZKZU01. The sequence goes on along the minus strand of CAZKZU010000010.1, from coordinate 4,141 downwards.
TGCCATTTTCTTTTGGCATCTTTCTTACAATATAATTATAATTAGCGTCCTCAGCGAAATGACATTCCTCCTTTAAGAAACTAAACCCTGGAAAATGTTGAGATTTCAATAAGTTTCCAGCAGCAACACTCCTGTTCAATTCTTTAGGAGCAAGATCTCTTAAACTTCGAGTTATCTTTCGAAGAAGAGGTAACTTATAAAAAAAATTATCTTCAGGACAATAAACAGTTCTAAAAGAAGAAGTTGGATATACAAGTTTTGTTTCTAACACTTCAACAGTTTTATCTTCACCTAAATGTAAATCATTAAACGTATCCGGATGAACAGGTCTTTTTTCACCATGAATAAAAATAAAAGGTAATTGAAATGGAAGTTTTTGGAATTCTTTTGAAACTTCATTGATATGAGAAAACGGACTATAGTGATCAATATTAATATATTCCTTTTGTATATCGAATTTCATTTTTGTCATCCTCCAAAGTTAGTAAACAATCTAATCTTTAAATTCACATTCATTTTTTTAAAACTTAATCGCATCTAAAACCTCGCCAAGTGTATTGTACAAAGCGGTCAATTCATTATTATGATATTTACAAAAACTATCTCCTATATCAGGACAAATTTTCTTATAAAGTTCATTAAAAGTATTATCTACGATATTATTAGAATGCACTCCAAATCTAATATTTTTCTTTTCAAACATTGCTTCTAGTCGTATAATTGTCCAAAATGTGTGATAAAATTGATTTACAAATTTCGAAGACAATTTCGAATCAACTCCACAATCAGCACTAACACCATTTACAATATAATCATTAATTTTTACAGAACCCGCTACATTAGAAGATTGGTGCAACACATCTTTTCGTCGTATTAATTCCATCACAGAAAATGACATCTCCAAAGGAATTTTTTTATAAATCGTTTTAATATCTTTAATTTTATCTAACTCCAAATTAGTCAAATCTAATTTCTGACAACATAATTTTTGCTTATAAGTTTCAATTATATTATTGAAATCATCCCTAAAGCCACTTATATTTGAAAGAGATTTTTCTTTTTTTTCAAGTCTATCAAATATAGGTTGCACAACTTCATCTCCAAATACAGTTGTATGATCTCCTAGCCAATACACAAATTTATCAGGAGCAACAAATTCTTCTAAATGACTAGCTAATGCATCAGGACTTCTTTTAGCAGCATTAATTCTTTTCATTAAGGATTCCAAACCAGGACTAATCGAATACTCCTCACATATCGACTCTTTTTCCTTTAATAAATCAGAATTAGGCCATTGCATTCGAAAAACTAAACTATTAGAAGTTTCGTATTCTAAACGTTGATTTTTAAGCATATGGGAAGAATTCGGAGAATGAACATAATCTCTTGGCTTATTAAAAATCCTAGACAATGCCAAATTGATTTGTTCTTCAACTGGAAGTAATTGATCTTTCAAAGAATCAGGATATACAAAATTTAAATCAAAATCGCTAGACAATCTATTACTATGTCGAGAAATACTTCCACTCCAAAAAATTCCTACATTGGACTTCTCCAAAATTGGAGCGTATAAATTTACTGTTTTTTCAACTACACCACTAACTAATGCATTATGATTTTCAGTCAACAAATTAACTGTATCAAGTGAAAATTCAGTGAGAATACTATCACGAAATAATTTTAATTTTTCCAAATATTTCAAATATCCAACCTTAGTAACTTCAACAAAATTCGTAAACTCGGCATGACTCGGATTACTAAAAGGATATTTAAAATCAACATATTCCGTTTCAGTTGTATGTACCATTTTTCTTTATGTACTCTCCTGCTTTACATTCCTCACATCTGCTTTTTGCACCCTTTTCTTTAAATTTCTCGACAGCAAAACATTTTCCTTTAAAATTTGTAAAATCAGAATGCGTAATTAATTTATTAGGATCTGAAATGTTACCCATTTTATATTCTGGATTAAAAACAAAATAACAGCAAGGAAAGATATCTCCAACTGGATCAACTGCGATTGAATCCAAACAATAACCGCATCTATCAGTAATAGAGACACTAATATTTTTAGCTAAAGATTTGAATTTTTTTAATTCATCAACTAAGTCATCTCTAAAACTTAAACTGTTATCTCTAGCTCGTCCTACATTTAATGCAGCTCGCATAACTAATTTAATATTTTTTCTTCCTAAATTATCTAAAGTTTCAATTACTTTCGGTATACACCAATAATTTTCAGGAGTAACAGTCATTCTTGCTTTTGTTTCTCTACCCAAACCAGAAGTTAAATCAATTGCTTTAATTGCAGCGGCATAAGAACCTTTAGAATTTCTTAATTTGTCGTGGTATGCTTCATCACCATCTAAAGATATTTGATAAAAACTATTTGGATTAATTTTAGTAATCTCTTCAACAAATTCTTTAGTTAATAATATTCCATTTGTAACTAATTCAAGTGCTCCTCCATATGCTGCTGTTGACTTAGCTAAAATTCTAACTAAATCTGGCTCTAATAATGGCTCTCCTCCAGTAGCAGAAACAGATTCTGGCTTAAAAAAATGATAGAATTTATCGGCATCTTCTTGAGTGAATTTTTTTGCTTTCACTTCTTTATGATCTCCAGCAGACAAATAGCAATGAGTACATCTTAACACGCAATCGTAAGTAAGTAGATGTCTTACTTCATTTATTACCGGTATTTTCAATTCATTTTCCATATTGCACCTTCACAACAAATAAGAGGAGTTGTATTTTGAATAAACATTTCGTGTACAATTCTGTCCATATAGTTGTATATTCAATAAATTACGTTAAACTTAAATCAAACAAACGTTGAATGAACCCTCGACAATTTGTAAACATATTAAAGAATAAAAGAGAATATATATCTAACGTACTTATTGTATAAAAAAAACGTTTAGTACATATTTAGCCAAAATCAGGTAAAATGCCAACGACAACAATAGGGATAAAACTAAGAATAAGACGCAAATAATTAATTCAAGCACACAAATAGATTAAAAACTAGAAATCCTTAGTCTTCTTTACTTCAATACCTAAATCTTTAGAAACTTTCTCAATAATCGGCAAAATCCGTTCCTTCTCTTGACCTAATCCTTTCCAATCAATCATAATTAAATTACATTTAGGAACAGAATTAGTTATTGCATTAACAATGGATTCTTCAGTTAAATTGTTTAACATATATTTAGGACAGACATGTGAAATATAACTTTCACCTCTCTCAATTCGCTTTGCAAATTCAGGAGTATGATGCAACCCTCCAATACCAAATGCTACAGGAATTTTAGAAGGCAACTCAAAAGTAAAATCAGGTAAAATTGAAACCAATACCTCAGCAATTGCTTTTCCTGCATCCTCACGTTTCCAACTTTCCAAATCACTTCCAATTTCAATAAATGCACAAGGAGTCTTGATGTATGGACCATGATGAGTGCATTCCATAATAACTTCATAGTTCAACTTATTCTTTTCATTTACTTCCTTTAATTTCATATAAGCTAAATTAGTAAATGCAACAGGATTAACACAAAGCTTTCCATCAACCCCACCATAATCAGCTTTTCCCCAATTACCAGGGCAATGCGTACTTAAAGAATGAATTCCAGAAGCAGACTGATGTTTAGTACAGAATATAATAAGATCCGCCTTAAACCCAATCTTTCGAAATATAAACCCATCTAAATCCTCATAATCAATACTATGAGTATCAGTATGCAACAATATAATCTTATTAGTAACAACTCCAGAAATAGAACTCTCATCAAGCTCAAATACATCATACCCATCAAACTTAGAAAAAACAGCTAGCTTAGTAAAATACTTCAAAAGTGCAGCCCTCTCATTAACACTGGCCTCATCAACTGAAAAGGTAACAACTGCAATGTTCATATAATAACTCAAACAAGAAGAAACTTAAATAATTAACTAAATATAACCTGTGTATAAATTAGCAAATAAAACACAAAAATTATCTGAAATATTCTAATAATTACCTTTATAAACAATTAAATCAAAACTCATGTATGAATAAAATCATATTATTATTAATAGTGCTATTATGCGCTTCTTTAGGTTTTGCTACCAATGATACTACATGTACTGATTCAGATGAAGG
>CAZKZU010000009.1:11139-47299 GCA_964557345.1 uncultured Methanosarcinales archaeon | reverse complement strand
GTTATGTCATAAATATTAGATGGCGAAATTCCTGATTTTTTAACTAAGGAAGTTTTAGTACATTCTCCTAAGTCTAAAAGTGCATCATAAACTTTAATTTCTCCTTCAGTCAGACCGATTTTATTTAGTTCTTTTAGATCCATTCTTAACACAGCTGACTTCATATTTAGCTTTGAGATTTATAAATATTACTAAAGTCGTCCTGTTAGAGAACACTCTTTTTTATATAGTTCAGTACACTTGATAGTAGTAACAAACGCGAAATGCGGATGTTGACAAAAAAGAGGCGAAGAAAAATGAGAGGAAAATACGCAATAACAGGAGGACCAGGATGTGGAAAGACAACTGTCCTAAATTTACTTTCAGCAATGGGATATCAAGTAGTTCCAGAAACTGCAAGAATGGTTTTAGCAGAAAAACCAAATCTGAAAGGAACTGAATTACAAGAAACAATTATGCAATTACAATCTAATCTTGAATCCAAGATTACTGGAGAGTGTGCATTTCTTGATAGAAGTTTAGTTGATTGCGAAGGATATGCAGATTATTTTGGCGGAAGTTTGGAAGGAACTAGCTATTTATCAAGACTAGAAAATGCACAATATGAAAAAATAGTTTTTCATCTTGAGCCATTACCAGAACATCTTTACAAAAATGATACTCAGAGAAAAGAAACTTTTGATCAAGCACAACAAATTTCTCAAGCACTAAAAAAGGCATATGAAAAAAGAGGATTTTATGTAATAAACATTCCTTTTTCAACACCTAAAGAAAGAGCAGATCAAATAGTTTCAATTGCAAGCAAATATTTTGCTCAAATACAGAAAGCAGCATAAAAGGAGGAAAAAATGGAAAACATAGAACATAAATTAAAATTAAAAGGAGATCAAATAATTGAAGATGGAAAATTATTTTTTCAGTCACCACTGCTAGAATCAGTAGTAGTAGTTGGAAAAGTTAAAGAAAGAGAAGAAAATGGACATTGCAGTTGGCTAAACTTAATGATATACGGAACAGAAAATTGTTGTCAAGGAAGTGTTGGAACTGTATATTTAGGAAATGGAACTTACCCTATGCGATTAAATACATTAAACTCACTTGACCTTAATGTTTTTGATATTCAACCTGTCGTTATGAAAGGAAGCAGAACTGTTTCAAATCTAGGAATAATTTCTGCAGGGTATGGTTGTAGTGGAAATGGTGCAAGATTAATTGATACAAATGAAGTTAAAGTTTACGATATCTTGCCAACAAATAGAAAAAGCGATGCATTCAGATTATGTGAAGGTTTTCAAATAAGGCCCGACATAGAAGGGAAAAAATTCTGGTTGCAAAATCCTCGAAAATATATAGATTCTTATAAAGATGCAGGAGCAACTGTCGACGAATCGATAGTAACCTATAATTCCGTAAACATACCCGAGAAATTACAAAGTCCTTTTGAAAGAAGTAGCTTTGATATAACTCCTGAACTTGTAAAATGCGGAGTAGATATTGAAGCAAGTCTAGAACTTGCAAAATCATTCATTAAAACTAGACGAATCTATTATCTCGAACATGGAATGAGAAAAAAAGAGACAGAGGAACAATAAAATGACTACTAAAACATTACGAGTCCTTGTCGGAGATGATCAAATAGGAGTAGCAGATAGTCTTCAGCAAAAAGCTTTTTTAAGAAATTATGAGGGAGTAGCTGATTTTGATTTCAGAGATAAACCGGAACAATTTATTGAACAGGCTAAAGTTGGAAATTATGACGCTTTACTGATTGATTTGAATTGGAATGTTGACGGAAATAGGGAAGATACAACTGGACTAAAAGTTTTACTTGAGACTAAAGAATACGCACCAATTAGATTGCTTCATACATCAAACGATTTAAGTTTAGATTTAAGGTGTGCCGCACAATTATGCGGAGCAACTGGCAGCATCCCGAAATATCGTGGACGAGAATATATGAGAAAAGCATTACTTGGAGAAGAAGGTAAATTAAAATGAAATGATTTAGAGAAATTAAAAAAGATGAAAAATAACTACATAAATAAAAATAAAAAATAAAAGTATATGAAATAAAAAAAGAGGAAAAGAAAATGATAAAAATAAAACAAGATAGAAATAAAATGAAAATTGGAAGTCAGACTTTTTACACAGTTGCTGGAGAAAGCTCAGTCGTTGCAGGAATAATTTCTGGATTCAAAATAGAAAAAAAGACAAAAGAACATGAAGAAAGATTAGATCTAGATAATATTTTAATATATGGTACTGCAGACTGTTGTAGAGGGAGCATTGGAACAGTAAACCTAGAAATACCAAATCCAAAATGTATAGAATATCCCATGGACACGAATATGTTTGATATTCAACCATTAGTTATGCGAACTTATAATGTCAATCCAACCTTAGGACTTCTTGGAGCAGGATATGGATGTAATGGAAATGGAGTCAGATTAGTCGACACAATAGGAGTTAGATTCCACGATGTATTTAATCCAGAAAAACCTGAAGATGAAAAACCAGAATGGTATTGGTTAAAGAATAATAAATCTAATGCGAAAAGTAAAGTAAAAGCAGGAGAAACAGAATTCAGGGTAAGAGAAGGTTTGATGATAAGACCTGATATTGAAAACAAAAAGTTCTGGATAGATACTGTTATCGTTCAAAGATATTGGGACAGTCGTAGAAATAATCTAGGGGACGCAGAAAGGTATAGAGCGGATTTAATAGACGCAGGAGCAATTGTTGAACGAGATCATATAACATATAACTCAGTAGAACTCCCAACGAAATTAGATGAAATGGCAAGATGCCTTCATTCATTGGATATAACAGATAGACTTGTAAAATTAGGAGTTGATTTAGAAGCAAGTTTAGAACTTGCAAAACATTTTACTAAGACAAGAAAAACATATCTATTCGGAGGAGAGTAGGTGTTTTATTTTTTATTTTTGTTTACAAATAATTACACTATTTTTTAATAGCACATTTCTCCATTACGTTTTAGATATTTTCCAATATTGTTCGAAATAAGTTTTAAATGAATCAGCAACTTTTTGATTAATTATTTCTATTGCTATTGTTTCTTTGTCATCAGGTACGGATATAACTACAGTGTCTGCGTATATGAGAAAGTAGGAAGGAGTTTTTATTCCTTTTGGCATTAGTTTTGCAATGCAACCTTTGTAAGTATTTCTATTTTTTAGTATTTCTTTTGCAGTATCATCATTGAATAATAACCTACAGTTTATTCCTGCTTGCATTCGCTTTAAATGATCATTTTGAAAACTGACATGATGTATTTGAGGATTTTTTGCAGGAATTCCTAGGTACAAATATTCTTGACCACGTTTTAATTTGCCATAAGTGTGTTGATGTGCAGTCATTAGACCTTTAAGGCCTTTGTAAATTTGGACTTGAGTTAATTCATGTGCACCAAATTGTGCCATTATTTGAGGTAAACTTAAAGTCACAGAGGACTTAACTGCTTCTAATTTATTTTTTTCTGACTCAATATATGAAACAATATTATTAGGATTTGTTGGCGAGAAATATTGAATATTATTTTTCATTATTATTGTAACTAAACCTTTTTGTGCTAATCTTTCTAAAATATTATATACTTTTGATTGCGAAACATGAGCTTGAATGGAAATTGCACCAGTTGTTGATTCCCCTAGTTCTAATAGTGCAAAATATACGTTAATTTCTCCGATTGTAAATCCTGCTTCTAAAAGAATGTTTTTGTCCATAATAACTGATAGATTAACACGTTTAAATAGTTTGTGCCCCCTTAGGGGAAAGTAAAGTATATATACATGCAAAGGACCCTACTAGTAGGTGAGAAAAATGACTAATCAAACACTCGAATACATAATTTATGGAATGCCTGGACAAATTGCAACACTTGCTTGTTTAGGTTTACCCGCAATAGATGGGTTTTATAGAGGATATCACAACATGAATCCATTACCTGAGAATCAAAATAAATTAATAACTCCAGATAAAATGATGATAATTGGAGCAGGAGTAAAAGCATTACCTATTGCAGCAGAATCCTTTACAGAGCAAGGAATGGAAAATGGAGGATATCACTTTTGTGAATTATTTGGATTAACAATAGCAGGAGCAATAACGTATGGATTAGGATATTTTGCAGGTAATGCAATACAAAAATATTTGTGAAATTTATTTTTATTTATATTTTTTAATAAAGCAAAAGTAATAATAGAAATATATTTAAAAAAATAAAATAAAAAATCTAGAATTAATCTAGAGATTCTTTCTGTAAATCAAATCTTCGTCAACTCTTTTCCATGCGTGAATTTCATTTGCTTTAAACCAGATTTTAAGTTCTCGTTCAGCTTCATGAACTGCACCTGATGCATGTATTAAGTTTTGAATTGGTCGTTTTGAATTATCTGCAAGAGCATAGGAATCGATTGTATAATCTCCTCTTATTGTTCCTGGAGCAGCGTCCTGAGGACTTGTGCTTCCCACAATTTTTCTAACCTTTGCTACAGCACCATGACCTTCAATTACAAGAGCTACAACTGGACTCATACAAATATAATCCATTAATAATGCTCGTACTTTTAAGCCAATTTGCCGTGGTTCAGTTACGTCTAATGTTTGACCTTTTTCTTTAGCGGATGCAATGGATTTTTCTCCAACTGCATTTAACCAAGCTTCGTCTTCAAAATAATGCTCGCCTGCCATATCTTTTGTGGCATAGACCATTTTCATAGCAATTATTTTTAGACTACATCTCTCGAATCGAGAAATAATGTCTCCAATTAAACCTCTTTGAACTGCGTCAGGTTTTAGTAAAACAAGTGTCTTTTCAATCATCTTATTCCTCTGATTTCTTTGCTTCAGCGTGTTTTAATGCAGCCATTCTTTCAGCCTTAAGTTTTCTTGATTCTTCAGTCCAACCTACATTTCTTGCACTTCGCATTTCCCAATTTCTTTCAGATTTTCTATCGATGAAATGTAATACTTTACCATCATCTTTAACATACATAATTCCAGTTCCTTTTGGAATTTCTTTACCCGAAAAACTGCATTTTACCATGTTTATTTACCTACTACCAGAACCCATTGGTCTAGCTTCGATTTCAGTTTCTCTTAGCATCAGAGTGTCGCCTACCCTTACAGGTCCTTTAACATTTCTTCTGATAACTTTTCCTTTATCTCGGCCTTCAAGGATTTTTACTCTAACTTGTAAAGCTTCTCCTCTCATTCCTGTTCTACCCATTATTTCTTCAACAACAGACTGATAAGCTTCAGAAAAGATACTACTTTTCGGAGCATCCTGTTTTACTGCTGCAGGTTGCTCAGCTTTTGGAGCCTGAGTTGGTTGTGGTTTTTTATTATCTTGAGGTTTTTCCATATTTATATCTCCATTGAAAAATCAATGTACTGTATTTAGTTTTTACTTTGAGCGACAAATTTATCTATGTCGGATTTTGCATCGCCTTCAACAACGATTGCAACTGCTGCAGTTCCTACTGCTAGACCTGCTGCTGCGCCAAGTTCTTCTTTAGAAGGTACTTTTACAACAACAATTCCTTTTTCTTTGCCCAAAATTGGTAAGTGCATCAAGATTTCTGCTGGATTAGTATCTGCTGCAACTGCAACAATTTTTGCTTCTCCTCTTTCTAATGCTTTTGTTACTTCGTTTACGCCTTTTTTGATTTTTCCAGTTGCTTTTGCAACTTCAATCATTGTATATACTTCATTTGCTTGTTCTTTATTTAGTTCCATCGTATTACTCCCAAAGATAACTAGAAAGTCATCTTCGCTCAAGCGCTTAAACACGCTTTCATTACAAAGTATGAGTTGTGAAAGATGAGGGGTTTATAAAGTTAATTAGGAGGGTAGAATTAGGAGAAATCATATTAAATCCACTCTACTAAGATATTTGTCTAAGCTAGCATAACCTTTATCTCTGTCTAATATAAATAGTAGTTTTACAGTACTTCCCTCAACTAGGTAAACTAATCTTAATTCTTTGCCATAATCACTAAATCTAATTCTAAATAGTAATAAGTTTGAGAAATGAATTCTCTTGTGTCAAAAACAGCAGGGGGAAATATCGGTCAATAGACTGATAGCATGTTCGATGCGCTCACCCCCTGCTGTCTTTTGAGCACCGCCGGCATTCCTCGAATCCATATTAGAACTATCAGTCAAATAGACGGATGGAATGCCGGGGTTTCTAAAGGGATTTTCTTTAACTAATAATAATCTTTTATTTAATACGCTTTTTCCATCTGAACTTAAATCTGAAAGTTGCTCTAATAGAAACTTAGATGGAAGTAAAGTATAAACAGTCATTCAAGAATGCTATTTATTCAATTTTTTAAATAATTCTTCTTCAGATCCGAAAAGTTTTGGGTTTTTAGATAGTAAAACAAACTTTTTTATGAGTTCAAGTTCTTTTTTAGTTTCAGACTCATCGTAGATCTTTTCTCTTAATGCTTCTTTAATTAAATCCTGGATATTTTCAAAACCTTTTTTGTTAGCATAATCTTTAGCTTTACTTAGGAAATCATCAGATATACGAACATTAACTTGAGTTGTCATAACGATTAAGAAGATACCAACTGGTATTTAAAGGTATCTGAAATATAATCGCAAAAATAATCCAAATTAATAGAAACTCAATTAGTAGCATTAAATACTTAATTGGCACTGGACAAATACCGGCGTGAGATATATAAAGGAGAAGAAGTCTTCTATTGATTAGGTGAAACTATGACTGCAAATAACTCATTAGCTATATTCAACGATACAAAAATTAGAAGGATTTGGCATAAAGAGGAATGGTATTTTTCTGTTGTTGATGTTATTGAGGCATTGACAGACAGTCCTACTCCTAGACAATACTGGGGTAAAATTAAAGAAAGAGAATTTCTTGCAATTGAACTGTCCCCAATTTGGGTACAGTTGAAATTAATGGCAGAAGATGGAAAGTTAAGAGAAACTGATTGTGCAAATACTGAAGGATTATTTAGAATAATTCAATCAATTCCTTCTCCTAAAGCTGAACCTTTCAAATTATGGTTAGCTAAAGTTGGATATGAAAGAGTTCAAGAAATTGAAAATCCAGAATTAGCGCAAGATAGAGTTAAACAATATTATGAATTAAAGGGATATCCTAAAGACTGGATTGACAAACGACTTAGAGGAATTACAATTCGACAAGAGTTGACGGATGAATGGAAGACCAGAGATATCAATAAAGAAACGGATTTTGCAATTCTTACTAACGAGATAAGCAAAGCTACGTTTGGTAAAACAGTTCAGGAATATAAAGAATTCAAAGGTTTGGAAAAGAAAAACCAAAATTTAAGAGATCACATGACTGACTGGGAACTTATTTTTAATATGCTAGGAGAGAAAGCAACTACAGATATAACAAAAGTAAGAGATGCAAAAGGTTTTGACGAAAATAAACAAGCAGCACAAAGAGGAGGGCAAATTGCACATAATGCTCGAAAAGAACTCGAAGAAGAAACTAAGCAATCTATTGTTTCTAAAAAGAACTTTCTTGATTTAGATAAAAAGAAAAAACTTATTGACAAAAAATAAGTTTTTTAATCAATGCAACTAAAAATAATTTTTATAGTTACATCTTAATATTTTTTATATGAAATAATTCTTTTTTGTTATTCTATGAACAAAAGGATTATAAAGTAAAATAAAATACACTCCTTTAAGGTAGAATATGGAGAAGAAGTTTGATTTTCTAGTTGTAGGAAGAGTTAATGGAGATCTTATTCTAAAAGGATTTACTCCAGAACTTAAAGAGAATGGAGTTTTATTAAGTAATAATGGCAAATCTATTGAAATTAGAACTACTTCAACACCTTCAAAACAAAATGATAAAGTAGATTCTGTGGAAAGACTTGAGGAAAAGCTGTTAAATATAGAGCAAGGAACTGATTTTGATTTCAGATGGGGAGGAGGAGGAATGAATTCGGTTATGACTCTTGCTAATTCCTCAGTCCTTACAGCAAAAAGAGACATTTCTTTTCTCTCGCCAGTAAAACCTGATCTTATTATTGGAACTAAAAAATTTGGATTACTTGAAGAACTTGATTTACATGGTATTAAAGGATGTTGCATGAATTTTTTTGATTTAAATTATAATTTAGTCATAGGGGGAACAAATAAATTGGTTGTAAGAAATAAAGCATCTTCAAAACCTTATTTCTTAAGACCTGAAAAAAGTGCAACGGTAGAGGATTATCTTGAACCTGCTTATGGAGTATTGATCAATGCACTTAATCATCCAAAAATGACTGCTGAGATTGTACAAAAAGTACACAATGAAAATGTCATATTTTACGAAACTATGAAAAAAGGGAAATTAAAACATCCTTCACAAATTCCTTCATATCGAACAGTTATTACAGTTGTAACACCAGGGATTTCTAAAAGAGATCTGATTGAAGAAATTTTTCCATATACAGGACTTATTTTTAATGAAGAAGATATTGTCAAAACTATTTTTGGAAATAATCTTAAACCTGATGCAAAACATGAACTTGCAATCCAAGCAATGTCTCAATTAAGGTATGGAATTCCAAAACCATCAGGAGTTAGAGCAAAAATAGTGGATAATAATAATCCTATATATGTATCTCTTGGAAGAGAAGGATATATTGTTGGACTAGGAGATCAAGATAAATTTGATCAATTTTACCATTTAAGAACTGATGAAAAAACTACAATTGAGCTTGATGACAGAATTAAGGAGAACAATGGATCAACAAATGGAGCAGGAGATGCTTTTGCAGCAGCAGTTTTACATCAAGAAACTACAGGAGAAGGTACAGATTATATGAAAACTGCAGCAATAATTAATACTGTTGTATCAAGACAGCTGGATTTAACTAGAACTGTACATGAAGATCAAATCGATGTTGTTTCAAAAGGAAGCTTAAAAGAGTATTATAAAGTTTAATCATTGAATATACACTATTTTATTTAAATCAATTGCAAAAGTATCCTGCCAATTCGCTCTTCTTCTTAGAGTTCGCTAGCGCTCACGAATAATCGCTACGCTCCTCACTAGGCGTTCGTCGCTGCTCCATATATGTAAACGTCAAAATCGCTCATGGCAAGGCAATATACTTTTGCTCAAAATATACTTTCTAAAAAGTTAAATTATTTAAAGGGATTGCGTTCTTTGTATATATTAAGGAAGAAAAATGATTGACTTAATATTGATTTTCGTGGGACTTTTTGGATTGATTATTGGCACTATTACTGATTTTCAAAAGAGAGAAGTTGCTGATTGGGTTAATTATGGTCTTCTTTTTGCAGGTCTTGGAATTAGATTAATATTTTCTATTATTTCTGGAGATTATTGGTTCTTTTTAATTGCAGCAATTTTTGCAGTTGTTGCATATGGACTTGGACTTTTTATGTTTTATACTGGGCAATGGGGCGGAGGAGATAGTAAAATGATTATCGGTCTTGCAGCTTTATTTGCAACTTATAATACTGCAGTTTTATCTTTTGCTCACCCGATATTACCTGATTTTTTACAAAACTTATTTAATTGGAATTTCAATTATAATCTTAGTTTCTATTTTCATTTTTTAATTAATAGTTTACTTGTCGGCGGGATTTATGGAGTTATTTGGACTATTTTTTTAATATTAAAACATGCTAAAAATTTCAGAAAAGAATTCTCAAGAAGATTTATGGATTATCGATTATATTTTATTATCGCTACATCACTAGCACTTATCGGAGTTATTATTTCATATTTCTCATCTGTTATAATTAGCATTCTTCTTATTGCAATGTCTTTAATGATTTTAGTTTTACCCTGGTTATTAGCTTTAACAAAAAGCGTAGAATCTGCATGCATGATAACTCTTATGAAAATTAAAGATTTAACTGAAGGCGAATGGATTGTCAAAGACGTAGTTATTAATAAAAAAAGAATTTGCGGACCTGCAGATCTAGGAATATCTAAAGAACAAATCGAAATTTTAAGAGATTTACAAAAGAAAGGTAAAATTGATGCAGTTCAAGTAAAAATAGGAATTCCATTTGTGCCAGCATTTTTAATTGCATTTATCGTTACAATCATCATGGGAAATCTAGCAATTATAATGTTTCCAATTTAGAAAATAAAGTGAAAAATTAGTAATAATATAAAATAATTGTAATATAATATAAAAGAAATATTACATAAAAAAATAAAATCTTAAAAAAACAAATATACAAAATTAAACTTTTTTAGAATTCTCCCATAGAAAATAAAAATACTTTCTATAAGATTCTGCAACTTTTTTACAATGTATTTGAAAGACAATCGGTTTATCCTCAAGTAGAAGTATGCTGATGCTTTTAGGATAAACATTCATTGAAGAAGGAGTAGCCATATCATTTGGAAGGACTCTTGCTTCTGTAAATGAGAATGAACTATATTTTTTAGCTGTTGCTTTTGCATCAGTATTAAAAAGTATTTTCATTTTAATTTTCTTTTTTATTCTTCGTTCATTGTATTGTTGGAAAAAAGTGCGTCCCATAAAGTGAGCATTTTCTTCTAACGCGCCTAATACAAGAATTTCCTCACTAGGCTCTAATTTTGAAAGAATTACATCAAATATATTTTTTACTGCCTTATAGCCCTCGTGAATAGAAGTACTATAATTTGATTTTTTAGATTCTAAAAGTAGTTGCATTTTAGGAATTGCATTTTCCATTTTTTCTTTTTTTTCTTCTAATAATTCTAAAAATATTTGGGGATCTTGTGCTTTATAATTTTTAACCCCATTTCTCATATAATAAGAAATCACACCTTTTTCAACTAATGAACTTAATGCCTCATATACTCTTGACATATGAAGTTCAGATTTATCCTTAATTGGAGTAACTGTTGATTCTTTTAATTCTAATAAAGAAAGGTAAACTTTTGATTCATTATTAGTAAGTCCGAATTCTTTTAATTCTTCAATCATTTGTATTTTTGTAGCCATAAATTGATTAATATTCAATTAAACATACAATCTATTAAGCTATATCCTCCTTTAAAGGAGGAGTATTTTCTAAATATTATAAAGCTTTTGATTATTTAAGGTGAAATAAATGAAACCAATGAAAATAGAATTAATAGGGACAGAATTTAAAGCAAAAAGAGTAGACAAAGAGAACGCAGAAAGATTTTATGTTGCAAAACATTACTCAATACCAGTATTATCTAAAGTCGTAAATGAGTTCGAGAACGCATTACTTAATCAAGCAGAATTTGACAGAAAAGGATATGCAGATTTTAGAATCGGATCAATATTTTTTGATTTACAAAAAACTCAAGCGTCTAGTTTTAAAAATGCAGGAAGAGAATTATCACAATATGTAGAAGACCTTACAAGAGCACATAAGGATGACACTCTTAGAAAAGGAGTATTTAAGCATGAAGGCGAAACACATATTGATATTGAAGACATATTACATAATGGAAATCATTACGTATATGAGAATTTACAAGAGTCAGTTAAAATTACTTTTGATTTAACCAAAGCATTAAATGAAAGAGGAATTATTTCAATTAATCCAGGTCAATATAAGTCATTAACTCCAGAAAATGCAGAAGTTTATTGTGTTGCAAAACAACAAATTAAATTACTTGAAAAAAACATATTAAAACCGTTCAAGGAATCTTTATGTGAAATGAGTAGTTATGGAACTAATAGCAGACCTTTTGGTACTGAAGTTGAAATGTTTAACGTTGAGCCATATGTATGTATGCTTCAAACAATACCAAGAGAAAACGTTAACTATGCAAAAACATTCAAACAACTAAAACAATTTGTTAGAAATGCAGATACTCCTGTAATTAAAGGAAGAGAAGCAATGAATTCGGAAACAATTCTTAACTTCTACTACGGAAATCTTGCTGCAAATACAACTAGAAATCTAGAAAGAAAAGCAGAAGTTTTCCCAATGCCAGAATATATGCAACTAGTAATTAAGGGTTAAAGGAAAACTAATGAAAGGAGCTAACCTTGATTAAGTATTTTTTATTTTTTTGGCTTATTTTAGCCACCATTTTTTTAGTAGTATATTTTTTGTTGAGTTATTATTAAATTACCAAATCAGCAAATTCTTAGTTATATTGTTAGATTCAAAAATAAGCCATATTAAGCTTATCAGAAGAAAAAAAGTTAAATTTAAAGCAATAAAACATCAAATATATAAAAGAAGACGATTTTATGCTAAATATTGGGCACTTAGCATAGCCTGGATAGTGCGGCCGGCTTCGGACCGGTTGAGGGGGGTTCAAATCCTCCAGTGCTCATTTATTTTTCTTATTTAATTAAAATTGGAATTTATCTCGATATGATAGAGGTTAGCCTTTAATATAAAAAAACTAATTTAAGATTAATATATTTAAGATCGAGTTTGAAAAAATTATTAAAAAATAAAAAAATAATTAAAGTCTAAACAACTTGGATAGACAATAACCTATTTCCACTAAAATAATATTTAGTTGTATTACTTATCGCAGTGTTGTAATAAGATATCGATAAATTAAAACTCTGGGCAGATCCAACGCTATAATTTCCTGTGCTATTAAAATAATAGACATTTATTTGACCTGGAGTTAAATATTTACTAGTGCTTATTAATGGAACATCGATGTAAGTTAACCAAATAGAATCTAAATACATCCCATTAGCAATATTGTTTTTTAATACAATAAAACCAGCACCATTTGAATTCAAGGATGCATTCAATATTGCAACGTCTGTTGTTAGCCAATAACTATTATCTGTATTATTTAATACAATACAAGCACCATTTGAACAACCATTAGTACAACCAATTCCAGTTACTTGACTTACGTTTTGACTAGTACAAGAATATTCTTGCAATAAACTAGAATCTACACAATAATCTGTATTAGAGTAATTGTATCCTTCTGCACTAACTCCATAAATTGTTCCTTTAGTTGTTGTATTCAATCCATCAGAGTCATAACAAAATAATTTTGGTGCAGAATAATTCATGCAAGCCCCATTTGAACATCCATAAGGACAAGTATATTGAACTGTAAAGTTATTTGCATTGCTACTTAGACAATGTCGTTCAATTAACTGATCACTAGAAGTACTATTCAAGCAATAATCTTCAAACTGAGTGCCAGGACTAACTGAAGTACTTAGATAACCTTTTGTATAATAAGTCAATCCATTATCTGAATCATTACAATAAGTAGGCGGAATTGTTTTATTTACACAAGCTCCGTCAACACAACCATTTGGACAAGAATATCCAGTTACCTGACTGATACCCATTTTAGAACAAGAATATTCTTGCAAAGTTCCATAGTTAGAATCATTTTGTGAAATACAGTAATCATAATTCACATAAGAGACACCTTCTTCACTAATTCCTTTTATTCCACCTTTTTCATAATAGTTTAAACCATTATCAGAATCAGCACAAGTTGCAGGTTTTGCACATTTAAATTCTGCAACATCGTTATTACCATCAAATGTTGTATATGCATATCCGCCACAAGAACTTTTCCAAGTTACTTGATCACCAGTCTTACCAACAATATTTTCTACATAGCAAGCAGCATAAGTTCTTCCATCACTAGCATTTTGAACTTCTCCTTTACAACTTCCTTTATCAGAATAACATTCTTGAGGAGAAGTTGCATCCCACATTACACATTTTACAGATTCTGTAACATCAGGAATGCATTTAAATTGCGCATAATCATTTTGACCATCCATTGTTGTATATGCATATCCACCACAAGTACTTTTCCAGGTAACTTGTTCCCCTTTTTTACCATTAACAGAAGCAATACAAGTAATAGTAGAAGCAGTTGTTGAACAATTTGAACCATTGCAATTTACATATCTAGGTACAACAGCAGTACAACCACCTTTTTCAGAATAACATTCTTGATTTTGAGCTGTATTTGAGAAAACACATTTAACTTGCTCAGTTACATTTTTGCCACATTTGAATTCAGCATAACTAATTTTCCCATCCATAACAGTGTTAGCATAACCACCACAAGAACTTTTCCAAGTTATTTGCTCTTTTGTGTTACCGGAAACAACCACTGAACATGATCCAACACCTCTACAACTTCCTTTTGCTGAAGAACAAGCTTCAACATTTTTAGAATCAGAGAACACGCATTTAACTTGCTCTTTTATTGGAACTTTAGATGCCAAATATGCTTGACCTACTAAGTTATCATTTTCACTGGACAGATTTGAACAACCTGTTAAAACTAGTGAGCTGAAAATTATCATTCCAACCAACAAAAAAACTAAGATTAAATTTTTTGCATTCATTTGTGTATGTCTCCGAATAATTATTGCCAATTAATATAACAGCTAATTTAACTAAATCATAGCTAATTACTGACAATACCTTTCCTGGAGAATTTTATTTATAAAGGTATTTATTAATCAAGGGCATCCGGAATAAATTATTATCAGTATACTGCCAGAATTATTACTAAAACCCACAAAATCCACAATATTTAAAATAATGAGACTAATTAGCATTGTTATGGCAGATAAAAAAACAGCAGTAAACGCATCGGATAAAAATATTAGCTCAAATAAAAATGAATTAAAAGAAGAATTCAAAAATAAATTCGATGATTTAAAGAAAGAATTGAAATTTGTAGCTAGTTATAATGAATTAAATGAAGTATTCTATCTTATGGATTATATTACAGAAAGAGGATATGTTAGCGATCAATTATCTAGACAAGTTTGTAGCAGAATTGCTGAGACTTTTTCAAGATGGAATGAATTTTTACACAGACAATTAGTGCCTTCAGCAGGAAATATTGTTAGTAGCGAAGAAAGTAAACTCTTTACTGATCTTGAAAGAGATAAAATGAGAGAAATATTTAATGAAGGAATGGAATTTCTAGTAAGACACACTCTAATTGGACTAGCTAAAGATAAAAAGGAAGAAGCTAAATTTATAGATGATGCGCTTAAATTTTGGAATACAAAATTAAAACCAGAAGCTATTTATGTTGAAACAAAAATAAAAGAAATGTGGGGTCAAAAAAATGTTAAGAAAAAAGATAAACCAAATTACAGCGGATAAAATTCAAGTTTTCGCTATTTTGAAAAAGGATGCTAATAAAGTAAAAGTATCCCTTGAAACTAAATGGACTCCTGAAAAAGAAGATATTAAAAATAAAGATATAAAATTACTAGAATTTGGAGAAATTAAACAAGAAAAAGATATTTTTAAGGTAGGTCTTGGTAAATCAAGCGAATTCTCAAGAGAAAAGCTTAGAAAAATAGCAGCTTATGTTACAAAAAAGATGCAAAATGAGAAAATAAAAGAATTTACTGCAGATATTATTAATTCTAAAGTGAAAGAAGATTGCTCTGTTATTGAAAAAGCTCAGACAATTACGGAAGGAATGATTTTATCGCTTTATAATTTTGATAAGTATAAAACTGATAAGAAAGATCCAGAGAAGTTAGAAGATAAAGTTCATATTAAAGCATTTATTGTTGCAAGTAACGATAAAGAATTATTAGAAGTGAGAAAGGGAATTGAAAAGGGAACTGCAATTGCTAAAAATCTGTGTTACGTTAGAAACTTAATTAATGAACCGCCAGCAGTTATGACTCCAACAGTATTAGGCGAGCAGGCAAAGAAATTAGCAAATCGAAATACTAAAGTACTAGTTCTAGGTAAAAAAGAAATGCAAAAGCAAGGAATGAATTGTGTTCTTGCAGTTTCAAGTGGAAGTAGTCAAGAACCTAAATTTATTGTAATTGATTATAATCCAAAAAATAATAAGAGTGATAATGTAAATAAAAATAATTCATCTAAACCTATTATTTTGGTCGGAAAAGGAATTACTTACGATAGCGGTGGTCTAAGTATTAAACCTGCAAATTACATGGAAAACATGAAAACAGATATGTCTGGTGCAGCTATTGTAATTGGAACAATTAAAACAGTAATTGAACTTGATATGAATAAAAGAGTAGTAGGAATAATTCCAACTTGTGAAAATTTAATCGGACCAGATTCGTTTAAAGTAGATGATATAATCAAAGCGTATAATGGAATGACTATTGAAATAAAAAATACAGATGCTGAAGGAAGATTAATTTTAGCAGATGGACTTTCTTATGCAGAAAAAAACTTTGATGCTAAATACATAATTGATATTGCAACTCTTACTGGAGCTGCAACTATTGCACTTGGAAATGAAATCACTGCTTTAGTTGGAACTAATGAAGAACTAAAACAAAAATTACTTGCATCTGCAAAAACTGCTGATGAATACATGTGGGAGTTACCAATTATTGAGGAATATAAGGGCTTAGTAAAAGGAGATATAAGCGATTTAGTTAATATGGCAAAAGATCCAAACACTCCTGGAACTATTATTGGAGGAATTTTCCTTTCAAATTTTGTAAAAAAAGCACCTTTTGCACACCTTGACATTGGTGGAACTGGACGAGTTTCAGCAGATTCAGCATACAAAAAGAAAGGCGGAACAGGAGTTTGCCTACGTACATTTGTTGACTTCATTGAAAAGAATTAAGATATTTAGTTCAGAAAGAATTTCGCCTGCATCAATACCGCAGTACAATTACATACGACAGTATGCCCGTTGCGAGGGGATGCTCCATACGGGAACGCAGGGCCATTATTTTGAATAGCGAACTACGAGGACGGATGCAGGCAAAAAAGAAGAAAGCTTTGCAAAAGTCAAAGATTAAAATAATATTAAATAATACAAACATAGAGGAAACATGGAAACAATAAAAGAAGAATTAGTAATCATTGGATCAGGTTGTGCAGGATGGACTGCAGCAATTTATGCAGCTAGAGCAGATCTTAAACCACTTGTTATTACAGGATTAGATTTAGGAGGACAAATTGCTACAACTACACTTGTTGAGAATTTTCCTGGGTTTCCAGAAGGGATTTTAGGACCACAACTTACTGAAAATATGAAAATACAGGCAGAAAAGTTTGGAACTCGAATTTTAGAAGATAATGTTAATAAGTTTTCAGTTATTGATAATGAAGCTCATGGTGAAGTTAAGGAATTTGAAATTGAAACTTCTAGTAAAAAGATTATTGCAAAAGCAGTAATTATTGCAACTGGAGCTACAGCTAGATGGTTAGGAATTCCTTCTGAAGGCAAATTTAGAAGTAGAGGAGTTCATACTTGCGCTACTTGCGATGGATTCTTTTACAAAGATAAAGATATTATAATAATAGGTGGTGGAGATAGTGCAATGGAAGATGCTACTTTCCTTTCTAAATATACCAAATCAGTTACACTTATTCATAGAAGACATGAATTTAGAGCTAGTAAAATAATGCAAGATAAAGTTTTTGCTAATCCTAAAATAAAAATCATCTGGGATTCTACTATTGATGAATTTAAAGGGGAAAAGAAAGTTCAATCTGTAGTTATAAAGAATTTAGTTGATGGAAATACCACTGAAATGAAAATTGATGGAGTTTTTTTAGCACTTGGGCATAGACCTAATACTGACATTTTCAAAGATATTATTGAGCTAGATGAAGAAAAATTCATTGTTGCAACTAATGCTAAGACTAATGTTTCTGGAGTTTTCGCTTGCGGAGATGTACAAGACCGAAGATATAAGCAAGCAATTACAGCTGCAGGATCTGGATGTATGGCTGCACTTGAAGCGCAAAGATACTTGGAAGGGAAATAGATTCTTTCTATAAAATTATCAAAACTTATCCGCTTCATTTTCAAAAGTATACTGCCAAGTTCGCATTCTTAGAAGTAGGAAAGATAACCATAACGAAATGAGGAACAGCTCATTTCTATGGTCAATAGCTCAACGTGAATTATGCTCACAATCAAGGCAGTATACTTTTGGATGTGCGGTTGGAGGAGAATAATTTGTTCTGATTTAGATAAATACCACATCTAAAAACATTTAAACCTTGCATTTTCTCTTAATCATTGATATAATATGGTAGAACAGGAATACAAGGCGAAAAAGATTGATTTCTCTAATTTTACATTTATGAATGCGCCTCTTGAAGATATTTCGGATAATGCATATCGAACTATTTGCCATAAGTACGGAGCGGATATTACTTTTACTGAAATGGTTAGAGTTGAAGCGCTTGCTAAGAATAATGCATCTACTTGGTCTAGACTAGATTTTTGTGATGATACTCCTACTATAATTCAGCTTTTAGTTGCTAAAGAAGATAGACTGAAGAAATTTCTTGGAATGTTTAAACCATCGCCGGGGTTTTTAGGATTTAATCTTAACTTAGGTTGCCCAAGTCCGCATGTTGTCAAAATTGGACAAGGATGCGCAATGGTTAAAAGAATTGCTAAAACTAAAAAGCTAGTAGAGATTATAAAATCATTTGGATATCCAGTAAGTATTAAGATGCGACTTGGAATGAATAAATATGAAAAAGAGAATAAAGTTTATCTAAGTTTAATTAAGTATGTTGATGCAGACTTTTTTATTGTTCATGGAAGACATGGCGGACAAAGTTATGCGGAAGCACCTGATTATTCTGTATTCGAAGAAATTGTTGCTACTGGAAAAGTAATTATTGCTAATGGAGACATTGATTCTGCTGAAAAAATAGATTATTTTAAAAAAATTGGAGTAAAAGGAGTTATGATTGGAAGATCAGCAGTAATTGATCCAACTCTATTTGGAAAACTAAAAAATCAAGAAGTTCCTGATGTTGAAACGATAAAGAATGAATATCTTGCAATATCTGATCAAAATAATTCACCATTTAGATATAGAAAAAGGTTTCTAACGTACTTTAACAATTTAAAGTTAAAAGAACAATTAAATACTGACGAGAAATAAGTTTTAGGTAGTAATTGATAATTTACTTAAAATGCATTCAAAATAGACTTGTTTTAAGTAAGATTTAATGAAAATAAAAAAAAAGAAAATAAAAAAAAGTGTACAAAGAATTTATTTCTTCTTTTTCTTAACTGCTTTAACAGTTTTTTTTGCTGCTTTTTTTGCTTTAGCCATATTTGTAATATTACTTTGGTATTACTAGTATTTAAATGTTCCTTTTTTTTATGATTTTGAAAAAAGTTTATTTACATATAAATTTTTATGAGAAAATAACCCTATTTTTTTGCAGTATTTTAAAAAAATATCTTTTTCTCGAATAAGAAATTTATGAGATAAATAATCTCGAAATAAAAATAATTTCAAAATAATCCTAGTTTCTTTGATTTTTATGACTTTTAGAGAATTTTATAAAAAATCAAACTAATAATTAAAAGTGAAATAAAAATGCGGTATTTAATACTGATTTAACATAAACGCTCGGAATAATTGAAAAAAAGATAACTTAATAGAAAAACACGATTAATTTAATGTTAAGTTAATTCCTAATTGAATATTTAAAAGGATTTTTGCAAAATCTACAAATTAGAGGAATAAGTTTACTGCAATTTACTTTTCATTCAATAATTTAGCAGTATTTTCATTGTCAAAACACAAAATAACTACAAAAGGAGTGGAATGATCAATATCATAATCTTCAAAACCTCGAAGAGCAGACATTACTGCAGTAAGAGAATCTTTTGGAGAGATACCATATCCTGCTCTTGCGCAAGGAATCGGTAGAGAAACGGATGTTGCACCTTTTTCAATTGCCATTTTAATCGCAGACTCCATTGCAACCATAACTGAAAGAACAGTTCCTTTAATTCTATCTCCAGTTTCTGGATCATAAGTCATAGTTATTGCATGAATTACAGGTTTATCTAATGAATCAAAATCACATAGAGCTTGACCTGGATGAAAAGACTTTTGATTTTGAAGAAGAAGTCGTAAACAAGAAAGGTTTGCCTTTTTACTTTCCCAACCACCATTTTTTTGCTTTTCTAAGTATAACTCTTTTATTTTCTGCGGTAATTCACTAAAATAATAATCGAATTCTGCTTTTTCTTCATGTGTTAACTCATCAGATAATTCTCTAATTCTTCCAGCACCACTAGAATCTGGAATTAAGTAACCATTTGCAGAATTAATTACTATATCTACTTCTTTATCAGCAGCAAAACCTTTTTCTTTTATTATTTGCATAATTATTCAATAATATTATTGGAAACTTGATTTATATAGTTTTAGATTTTAAGAATAATGATAATAAAATTATATTTATTGGACTTATAATCAAATAATTAAGTGTTTTGAACACTAGACTCATGAACTAATCTATCTAAAAATCCAGGAATATCAATATAATCTTTTGAAGTTAAATGAATTTTATCTACTTTTACTTGTTTTATCTTATTTGGATCTTCTAAGTGCATTCCAATTCTACCAAAAAGTACTTTTGGAGCATCAGTTGTTCCTGCAGAAAGCATAAGTCCTACTAATTTATCATGAACAGGCTTATCAATCAGTAATTTTTTTTCATATTTAACATAAAATTCTTTTAGGTATTCCCTTATTCCTTTATTTATCTCATCTACTACAACAGGTAACTGAGTTACAGAAACATCATTTCGTTTATAATATTCATATGCATCTGATCTGTAAATAACAGGAATTTCTTTTGGAAGATTTTGAAAAAACTGTTTTCTGTCAAATTTTACTCCAATAGGATCTATAGCAGAAGTTTTAGTGCCAGTAGTAGTTTTGGAAACCTTAGACGGATCTTTCGACAAATCAGTATAAATTAATATAGGATTTGATTTTAGCATAGTCTCAAGATGCAATTGAGGATTTTCTACAATATCTTTTGTTATGGTTAAATCTTTAACTACAGTTGAGGGTAATGCTGTATAAAATGGAGCACAAACATCTCCTAAAATTTGATTTAACGATCTACAACCAGTATTTCTTTCATATGCTTTTTTAGCAACTAATTTTAATGCTTCGTCTTCGAAACGTAAATCAATCCCTACGTATTTAAAATCTCTTTGTCGTGATGGAACAAAGTCTGAACTAGGCATAGTAAGGATTTCATATAAATTACTTTGAGATAGTTTATCTAAATTCGCAACCAAACCAATTCTTGCAAGTAATTGATGCTTTATTCCGTATTCTATTAAATCTTCTGTTGTAACTGCATTTTTTTGTAAAGGATGATTTTCTAAATCAAGTTGCTCTTCTACACTAATAATAGGAGCATTTCCTGAAAACCCTAATCCCGCTTTTTTCTTATTTTTAGCAATTCTATTCTGAATTATTTCATCAATATTATCAAATGCACCACTAAAAATAAAAAGCATGTTTTTTGTACTTATTGAAGTCTTTTCTTTTTTATCATATACTTCATATCCTTCAACTAACTTTAATAATAAATCTTGAACTGCTCCGCCTCTTATATCTCTTCCCATTCGAGATTTATCTTCAGCAATTTTATCAACTTCATCGATATAAACTATACCCATTTGTGCAAGTTCTAGTTTCCCATTAGCTTTTTGAAGTAATCTTCTTGGAATTTCATCAACATCATCTCCTACATATCCTGCAGCAGTATAATCAGGCGCGTTTGCTTCGTAGCAAGGAAGATTAAGAAACTGAGTTGCAAGTCTTACAAGCCTAGTTTTTCCAGTTCCTGTCGGACCCATAATTAGAGCATGAGATTTAAGAGTATCCATAAAAGGATCGTCTCGCTCAGAAATATTTGCAATACGATGATAATGAGAACAAATTGCGGATGCTAAAACTTGTTTTGCAGATTGTTGTCCTAAAACATATCTATCTAAATGAGAAACTATATCCATCGGCTTATAATTAAATTCAAATTTCGCAGCCATTTTCAATAAAGTAACAAACTCGGATTTATAAATATTGCTCAGTATTGCTACTAAGGAGTGAACTTTAATGCAAGAATACATAATTAAGATAATTCAGGATCTTGATAGTCATCATAAACTACAAAGTTGATTTTAGACTTAACTTTTTCGATTTCTTCAACTATTCGCCATGATTCTTGAATCTCTTTGGAATTTGCAAATAAAGTATGATTACCCAGAATTATTTCATGAATCATTTTTTCATATCCATCCGATGAATTTGGACCAAAACGGCATGCATGACAAAAATTCATTACAACATTTTGTAATTTATCATCTTTAATTATGTTTAAATTGAAATCAACATCTTGAATTGGTTGAATGTTTATTGTAAGAGTATTTTTATTATTGTTGGAATTATTTCCGCTTAAAGTATTGGACTTAAATGTAACTACAATTTTTCCAAATTTTTTAGGAAGCATTTTTCCAGTTCTTAAAATAATGTCAGTTCCATTCCATCTTTCATGACTACAATTAAAATGGAGTTTTGCAAAAGTCTCTGTATTCGAAGTTTTATCTGTCATATCCACTTTATATTTTTTTATTTCTTCAGAATAGGATTTGTACTGACCAAGAAGATTATTTTCCAAAGGATTTAATTTAATTTGTTGTAACATTTTTATTTTTTCAGCATGAATTCCTTCAGGCGTCATCGTTATCGGCCTTTCCATTAATATTAAAGACAAAACTTGTAAAAGATGACTTTGAATCATATCTTTTATTGCACCAAATTCGTTATAATATGAAACTCTTTTTCCTACTGCTAAATCCTCGTCTACAATTATCTCAATCTTTTTAACATGCTCTTTTCTCAACATTGCATCAATCACAGGATTTTCAAATTTTAATGTTGTGATATTCATAACAGTTTCTTTTCCTAAATAATGATCAATCCGATAAATTTGATTTTCACCAAATACAGATTGCATTTCTTTTTCAAAAGAATCATTTGATTTTAAATCATAACCGAAAGGTTTTTCAAAAATAACTTTTGTTTGAAAATTTGTTATTTTGTTGTTAGTATTTGCAGTAAGATTAGTACTTACATTTTTTCCAGAAATATGAAGATTTTGTGATTTTAAAAACTGAGTAATTTTAGGAAATAAAAGAAAACTGGTCGATAAATAAAATAATCTGTGTGTGCAACAAATATCATTTTCCACACTTTCAATCAAACCTTTTAATCCAACTAAAGTTGATGGATTGGAAACATCTCCAATAAAATATTTAATTTTTACTTTATCTATTTCATCTTTAGTTTTTTTATCTTTTCCTTCTAAAAGAAATTTTTTATACGTTTCATCGGTAAATTCAGTTCTTCCAATACCAATCAAGGTGGAATCTTTAGAAACTATATCATCACGAACAAGAGATGCAAAAGCTTCAACTAGCTTTCTTTTAGCTAAATCTCCTGTTCCGCCGAATATTGTTAATATTACTGATTCCGCCATACTTATGAATATACATTAGTTGATTAAAAAGGTTATTGAGTATTGAAGATAAATTACATTATTTCAGGAACTTATCCATGTTAATAATAAACTTCGGCATTGATAGATAAATATATGCCATTGTTTCTTTTTCAAATTGCTCAATTTCATTACGTCTGTTTTCCACGTCAGTAACTGTATCTATGTCGGGCATCTGAGCAGAAATATTGAAACAAATTTCATTGAAAGTAGGAGCATTTATTCCAAAATTAGTAAGTAATGCTTCTTTATGATCATTAGACATTGCTACAATTAAATCACTTTTGATTAAAATTTCTTTTGTAATTGGCGTAATTTTATGAGCCGATGCATCGATTCCAATTTTTAGTAATTCGTTCAATAAATACGGATCAATTACTGCAGGCTTTCCCCTAATACCAGCACTGAATATAGTTAAATTAGAATTAGGACCCATCATTTTTTTTAAGCAGTATTCAGCAATCATACTTCTGAATTTGTTTCCAGTACATACGAAAAGAATTGATTTTTGAGGAGGAAGCGGTTTTGAATACTTTAAATTAGTTGTTTTTGTATTTGATAAATTCAGTACAGGAATACTTTTTTTAAATTTTAAGGATTTGCGAGTTTTAGATTTTAAAATTTTTAATTTAGAAGGAAGTTTAACTTTTGATTTTACGCTTTTTGTTTTTAACGATTTAGATTTTACTTTTATAATGGAAGTAGATTTATTTTTTTTATTTTTAATATCTTTAGATTTAACTTTTTTAAGAGTTTTTAATTTGGACTTCTTGGATTTCGAAAATTTTGGTTTTGACATATAATATTTATTGAAGAAAACAATTAATAAATGTTTTTACTTTTGAAACAATAAGGGTTTAGCAAAATTTACTTTAAATATTCCCAAGCTAGACTTTTCTCTTTCGGATACAAGACTAACATTTTACATTTAAGAATATAAGTAAATCCTTCGCTGACTTTTTTAGCAATATCTTTTTTTGATTTGGTATCTAAAATTATAAGATTGCCAGACTTATTATTTTTTAGAATGTGTTCAGTTGTAATGAACTCTCTTTCTTTAAAGCCTAATTTCTGTTCAAATAAGCCAATTCCACAAGGAGTCACAGATAATGCAGATAATCCTTGTACTTTTAACTCTGGATTTTTTTGTTTTAATCGTTTAATTATTTGAGATAGCTCTGTAAAACAGAGTTTATTAAATCCTTCTATAGTTGAATCTAATTTCTCTAAATGGTAACAATGAATACATAGTTGATTGTCTCGTTTAACATCAAATATTGTTTTATCATCTAAATTTGATTCAGATAGTTCTCCTGCAATTAACTTTTTCCAACCATTTAAGTTCAATGGAACGAAGATACCAACTCCAGATATTGTAGAGTTACCGCCAAGAACATTAGATTTACTAACTGATTGATTTTCAATAATAATTCCAAACTCAGGATTTTTTTTAAACCATTTATTTAGAATAGACCCGGTAACTGGAGAATTAGTTGGATAGACTTTTTTATCTAGAGCTAAAAGAAGAGGAAAATCATCTTTTGTTATTGATCTGGAGTTTAGTGCCATGATTGTTAAATGAAATAAATTAAAATTATAACAAAAAAATTTAATTTACAAATGTTAATTTAACTCTCTTTGATATAGCAAAATAGATTATCATAGCTATTTGAAAAATGAACTTAATAAAAGCCATCACAATAGAGCTAACATAAACTAATTGTGTCTGTAAAGAAAGAACGCTTTCATAATAATTTAACGTCCAGAATGAAAAAAATATTACAAAGATTCCTGCTAAAATAGCCAAACTATAATATGTAAGAAAGATAGTTCTAACATGCCGAGATTTCTTAAACAAGAAAATTAAAGCAATTATGTTTAAAATAAAGAAAAATGCATCGATTAATCCAAAAATTAAACTATTTTGATATTCAATAAATAAAAGAGAAATTAAACCAAAAAATGAGAAAGCAACACCGATACAAAATACAATTACAAAAAAAAGTAAGAAACCTTTAAAACCAACTAAATCAGAACTGATAACTTTCTTTTCACTATCCTTTTTTTTTGAAGTCTTAGCCATAAGCATCACCTATCAAGAAGTTGGACTATGAAATTTATAAAGTATTCTAAATATTAACCGAATATTTCATTTTGTAAGACAATATCAAAAGTGTAAACTGATAAGAATTAAATTAAAAATGCATCAATGCATAAAAAAATAACAAAGGTTTTGTTTAATAATTAAATTATTTTATTAACTTAAATACTTAAACGTCAACCATTTCAATTTCAATGTTTAAGCCTTCTGGGATTTCCATTCTCATTACTAACTTTAATGCTCTTTCATCTAGACCTAAGTCAATTAATCTTTTATGGATTCTCATCTCAAATCTATCGAATGTAGATGATCCTCTTCCACAAGGACATTTTCTAGTTGTCAAAGAAAGTTTTTTTGTTGGTAACGGGATAGGTCCACGCATTGGCACGCCTGTTTTTTCTGCAATACTTTTGATATAATCAGATACTTTATTTATCTTTTCTATTTCTGTACTTACTATTTTTATTCTTGCTTTTTGCATTTTTAGTTACCTACACAATTATAAAAAATCTTATAATTCATTATTATGAATATTTAATTTGTAATCGTAATCTTAATTTTTAAGGTTTATTTTTAATTTTGATTGTTAATAATAATTATAAAAAAAATAAAATAAAAAAGACTTACATTTGTCTTTTCTTTGTAACTTCTAAACATACACCAGCAGCAACTGTTGAACCTGAGTCTCTTACCGCGAATCTTGAAACTTTCGGGTTAACTTTTGATTCTTCGATTACCATAGGTTGTGTTGGTTTAATTAATACAATAGCTACATCACCATTTTTGATGAAGTCTGGGTTTTCCTGAGCAACTTTACCTGTTGCTGGATCCAATTTCTTTTCAATTGCTAAAATAGTACAAGCAACTTGAGCAGTGTGGATGTGGAATACCGGAGTATAGCCAATAGTAATTACACTTGGATGGTTCATTACAACAATTTGTGCTCTGAATTCATCTGCTACAGTAGGACAGTTATCGGATCTACCTAAAACATCTCCTCGTGCAACCATATTCTTAGCGAATCCTCGAACAGAAATTCCTACGTTGTCTCCTGGTTGAGCTTCAGTAATTTGTTCGTGATGCATTTCAATAGATTTACATTCTCCTGGAACAATTTTTCCTTCTCTACCTGGAACAGCTACAACTTTATCGTTAACTTTCAAAATACCTGTTTCAATTTTTCCAACTGGAACACATCCAATTCCTGTGATGTTATATACATCTTGAATTGGCATTCTTAATGGAAGATCTACCGGTTTTTTTGGTATCTCTAGACTATTAATTGTTGATAATAAAGTTCCGCCAGTCCACCATGGCATTTTATCAGATTTTTTACAAATATTTTCACCAGGCAATGATGCGATAGGTAAAAATTTAACTTTTGTAACATCCCAACCAGCCATTTTAGCTTCTTTAGAAACTTCTTCTACAACTTCTTTGTATCTAGCTTCTTTAAAGTCTACACTGGAAATATCCATTTTGTTTACAGCACATATTAATTGACCTACACCGAAAATTTTAGATAATCTTAAATGTTCTTTTGTTTGAGCATTAACTCCATCGTTTCCTGCTACAACAATAACAGCTGCATCAGCTTGTGAAGCTCCTGTGATCATGTTCTTTACGAAATCTCTGTGACCAGGTGCATCGATGATAGTGAATTCATATTTATCAGTATCGAATTTTTTATGAGCAAGATCAATAGTTACTCCTCTTTCTTGTTCTTCTTTAAGGTTATCCATAACAAAAGCGAACTCGAATCCTTTTTTACCAAGTTGTTCTGCTTTTTCCTTAAGTTTCTTCATTGCAAGTTCGTCTACATTACCTGAATCGAACAATAATCGTCCTACGGTTGTCGATTTACCATGATCAACGTGACCTATAAATACCAAGTTTAGGTGTTCTTTTTTTACTGCCATTTTAGCCTCCAATAATTTGATATCCTTGTGAAAATACATGTCTTTATAAAGCTTACGCTGAATATTAAGCATAGATTATGAAAGAACGTAGAGGAGAGACGAATAACAGAAAAAAAATAATAACATATAATATTTAACAAAATTAAAGTCAATCTATATAGTATTTATACTCTAATCAATTATTGTAACACATCACCCATCACCTTTTTAAAAGGTTCAAGAGGCAAGCGAAAGATGCAATATTCAAACACATATGAAATAAATAGACAAATGCACTTAAGGCCTCTTGGAGAATTAATTAATCTCGTCAGTAAAATCCAACTAGAAGCAAATGGATTAGAAATTATGATTGAAGACCCAAATACTAAAAAGAAAGTTGTTCCGGATAGTATATTAAGATTGGCAATCTTAGCAGCAGTATTAGAAACAGATAGAAAAGCTAAAATAATAGCGCAAGGAAATTATTCCATTGAGACACTGAAAGCATATGCTGATCAAGTTGGAATGATTTTCTCAAAAAAATATTGAAGCATACTTTTAATTATTTGATTTCCATTTATCATATGCAAATATATTAACGCCCATTTTTTTTAGATTTCTATATACGCAATAACTTGGAAATCCTATCACGTTAGTATAGCAGCCATCTACTTTTTCAAAAAATATTGAACTTAAGCCCTGAATTCCGTAAGCACCTGCTTTATCTAGTGCATCACCGGTTGCCACATATGCTTTAATTTCAGCTAAATCAAGTTTTCTAAATTTGACTTTTGTTATTTCATAATCAACTACAAATTTTTTTGTTTTTGCATCAATTACTGCAACACCTGAGTAAACACTTTGCCATTTTCCAGAGAAAGATTGAAGCATTTGTATTGCTTGTTCAGCACTTTTAGGTTTGCCTATTTTTTTTCCTTTGAAAACTACAATTGTATCAACACCAATTACTATTCCTTCTGTTAGTCTTTTAGCAACATCTTCCGCTTTTCCATATGAAAAAGTAGTTACCATTTTTTTCGGAGACAATTTTTTAGTCATATCTTCTTCGTAATCAGAAGGGATTATTTCAAATTCAAGACCCATCTCAGTTGCAAGTTCTTTTCTTCTTGGAGAAGTCGATGCAAGAATTATTTTTTGTTTTATTGTTTTAACCACACATCTCTCATTATTTTATAGCGCATTATTTATCTATAACTAATCCGCCAATATAATCTTGACTAAAAACTAATTTCTTTTTAAAATAAATCTTTTCTATTCCACTAAATCTTTTAATTGAACCTTTTACTTTGTTAACATAATTCCAATTTCCATCTTTAATACTAGTTGGACCTCTATAAGGAATTTTCGTATTTATTGAACGTAGTGCTAATTTGAGAAAAGTAAATGTTTGTAAGGCAAAATCTTTATCTCCATGATATTTGTCTAACATACCACCAGAATAAGCCATAGTCCAAATAGTTTTACCTGACTTTCCAAGTCGAACTTCTTCCATACCAGGCGCTTGGAAAAATCCAACGTAACTATCACGATAATATAACCCGCCTTCTTCAAATTCTAATTCGTCATGTAATGGTCTTTCTGAAGTTATTTTCATTTTGTTAATAGAAGCATAAGTACTTATCTTTGCTTTAACAAGAAACTTTGCTAATTCCACCATATTTAATATATTTGAAGAAGTCATTATGCCATCAAGATTATTTATCATTATTATGAATTACTGTTCCAATAAAGGGTTTTTTATCTAAGTAAAGTTTTAGGTTATTTAGATTTCTTCCATTTAATACTGCAACTTCAATTTTTTGTTTTTCAGCTTCTTTTGCAGCAATTGGGTCAAAAGGAGAATTTAGGCCAGGAGACCATTTTTTAGGAAGCATTTCTCTAAATTTATTCCAAGAAATGTAATGAATTTGTTTTGCATCTTCATATTTATTTGGATCTTTGTCGTATATATAATCTACATTTGTAAAGTTAACTACTTTTGTTACAGCATAACTTTTTGCAAATAAAATAGTATCATAATCAGTACTACATCCTGGTTTCCAGCCTGCAGCTATTAACACTTTCTCTGAAAAACGTATTTTTTTAGTTGGATTAGTGATAACTTCTTTATGTGCAATTTTTTTAAACATTGCTTGAACTAGATTTGCATTCATAATAGTACATT
This sequence comes from uncultured Methanosarcinales archaeon, assembly GCA_964557345.1. Lineage (GTDB taxonomy): Archaea > Nanobdellota > Nanobdellia > Woesearchaeales > DATGWN01 > CAZKZU01. The sequence goes on along the minus strand of CAZKZU010000009.1, from coordinate 17,802 downwards.
TTATGCCAAGCCAATCTAAATCATCATCTTTTAATTCAACTAATTCTCGTGCAGCAGCTTGATATCTTCGTGCTAACTTTCCGCCACCACAAATTATAATGAACTTATACTTATTAGAATAGTCTTCAATGATTTTTTTGAAACTTGAAAGCCAGATAGTATCAATTTCATCAGGAAATATCAATGATCCACCTACTGAGAAAACTAACGTCTCTTTTTTTGTTGATTTTTTAGCCATGATAATCTTTTTATTATAGTAAATCTATTTTACTAGGGGTTTTTAAAGTTTTATCTGATTTAGTTTACGAAAAAGTAAGCATTACTTTGTTCGCATTGCCTAACGTCTTCGAACTGCTTTAGGAGATTTTTTATGAGCACTGCGACCCCGTATGGGTGGCAACCCCCCGCGGGCGTGCTTTGTACACTATTTTTTATTGCAGTTCGACTCTAGGACGTAGGCAATGCTTTATATTTTATATTTGTCGTAAACTGATTGTGTTTAAGTAATGATAAATACCTTAAATACTGCTAAATCAGAGAAAATAGTAGAAATATATATAAATTATAAACGCAAATGTGAATATTTAGGGGAAGAAAGAGTTACTAACAATGGGATCACAAACAGTTTTTTTAGCAATATTGTCTGCAAAAGGAGGAGTTGGAAAGACTACTACTGCAGTTAATTTAGCTTGTGCTTTAAGTTCATTTGGAAGAGACGTTATTTTAGTTGATGGAAATTATACTAAGCCAAACGTTGGACTTCAGCTTGGAATTACAAATGCCGCTACTACAATACATCATTTATTGAAAGCAAATGGAGATATCAAAGAAGCAATATATTTACACCCATCGGGGATTAAAGTTATTCCTGGATCAATTATACATGAAGAAATTCAAGGACATTATCACAGAAAACTTGTAGATGTTCTGGAATCACTTCGAGGAAAAACGGAAATAGTAATCATTGATTCTTCTCCAGGGTTTTCTAAAGAAATTGAAGAGGTAATAATGTGTGCAGATAAGGCAATTCTTGTAACTACTCCTGATTTATCATCGATAACTGATACGTTTAGAACAAAAAAACTTTGTGTTGAAAGAGGAGTTGAAATTTTGGGAGTTGTTGTAACTCATACAAGAAATGCAAAGCATGAACTAAGTTTAACTGACATTCACACTAATTTTCAGTCAGATATTATTGGAAGTATCCCTTACGATGAAAATATCAAATTTGCACAAAAAGCAAAATATCCTGTTGTTTTTGCAAATCTAAGATCTCCAGCATCACTTGCATATAAAAAATTAGCAGCAAATATGATAGGGGAAGAATACGAATCTAACTTGGCAGCAAAAGAAAGCATGGTTACATACATACTTCGAAGACTTGGATTTAAATAATAATAATATTTATTAAGCTTGAATGCGGGTGAGTATAATTAAACTGAACAATATTTGAATTAAAAATTATATTGCATAATACTTATCAACAATTAATTGGGAAAATATGATTAAAGAAATAGAATACAAACTGCATCACGACTTTCCTATAATCTTTCTTATTGTAGCTAATTTATTTCCTCTGCTAGGAGTTCTAACTCTTGGATATGACGCAGGAGTAGTTTTACTTATATATTGGACAGAATGCTGCATAGTTGGAATGTATCATCTTTTCAAAATATGGTTAGCGTTAGATAGGAACAATAACGCTGCACTTCAAAAATTAGCATTAACAGGACTATATTTGCTAAATTATGGTGTTTTCTTGGCAGCATATTTGGGAGTTATCATATTTATGTTTAAATCAGATTTGATGACTAACTTTTGGAATGAAATATCATCTATATCGTTTGCAATACTATTCCTTTTGCTAAGCCACGGAATATCATTTTTTGTAAATTACATAGCAAGAGACGAGTTTGAAAAGGAAAAAAGTAATTTGTTGATTGGATCTTCTTATTCTAGAGTTCTAATAATGAATGTAATATTTTTAGTAGGAGCTTTTTTAACATTTCTTTATGGAGATAACATATTGCTTTTATCATCATTTATCCTGCTTAAAATTATATTTGATATAAGAGCGTATTTCTTAGAAAGACAAAAGTTTGGATCGGAAGAAATAATTATTGTAACGTAAGCGTCATTTAAACTCTTTTTCTGTAAATTGAACATAACTCTGTATAAAAGACTTAATCTAATAAATTAATTTTATAAACTTGAGCCGTTCTCTTTCTGTAGTGATAATTATGACTAACAAAAACTTAGATAACAAAATATTGGTTGCAGTTGACATAGGCGGAACTAAAATGACAGTAAGCCTTGCTAATAAAGCAGGAATTATGACACGAGCATATCAACCTGTTCGAAAAACTGGAGAAAATACTGCGATTTATACGCAAATAAATGAATTGATTGATTTCTTAATAACTAATTATAATACAGATAAATATGCAAATTATACAAGACAAAATATTTCTGCAATTGGTGTTAGCACTTGCAGTCCATTTGCAGCAGACCCTAAAAATAAAATAAATCGAGTAATTGTTGCTCCAAATCTTTGCGGTGGACTTGTTGAAAATTCCTCCCTTCCCAATAATTGGAAATATATTCCGCTTCAAGAAAATCTAGAGAATGATTTCGATAATGTTGAAATTGATAATGATTGTATTTCTGCAATTAAAGCTGAAAGCTTATTTGGAGCAGCAAGAAAAGAAGAAAATGCAGTATACGTAACTTGGAGTACTGGAATTGGAGCAGGAGCAATTGTTGATGGAAGAATAATTACTGGAAAAAATGGAAATGCATCTCACCTGGGACATATCTATGTTTCTGATAGTGATAGGCAATGTGGTTGCGGAATGAAAGGAGATTTAGAAACTTTAATCCAAGGAGACGCAATTGCAAGAGATTATTGTGTTGCATTAAATAAACCCGAAGGTACATACGATACTAAAGATGTTTTTGAGCATTATAGATCAAATGGTATAAAGGCAATTGAAATAATCGATAATGCGGCAAAATTATTTTCAAGAGCATTAAAAAATTGCACATCTCTTCTTGATACTAAAGTGTATATCTTTGGTGGAAGTGTTTTTAATGATGCAGATGTTTTAATGCCATTAATAAAAAAATATTACTTTGATTCTCAAGATGGATTTACTGCTTTAACAGAAGGAACTGAATTCCGGCTCGCTGGCCTAGGAAAATACCTTGGAGACATGGCAGCATTAAGTTTAGTTATGCCTAAAGAATGGGTTGCAAACTGGCAAACAAGAAAACCTTGGGAAAATACCACTGTAACAATTAAATTGGATGACGAAGGAAAGGTATTAAATACTCAGTATTAGTTTTAAGCAACTTAATTATTTATTTTTTTAGGTTAATTTTTTTATTTATTACGTTTAACTAATTCTTTTTATTTTGTAAAAATACTAAATAAGAAGACAAAACTTAAAAACTACAACGCAAAATAATAAACTAGACATGGCAAAATTCAAATATTGTATCCAAGAACATCATGCGACAAGATTGCATTATGATTTAAGACTCGAGCATAATGGTGTTGCTAAATCCTGGGCTATTCCTAAGATGCCTGATTTTACTGGAACTAACGCTGAAGTTAAAAGACTTGCAGTTCAAGTAGATGATCACGATATAGATTATATGAATTATGAAGGCGAAATCCCTAAAGGACAATATGGAGCAGGCAAAGTTGTAATTTGGGATAAAGGAGAATATGAACCAATCGAAATTCAACCAAAAAAATGGAGTATTAAAATATCTGGAGTTAAATTAAACGGAGAATTCTTATTACTTAATTTTAAAGAAAATAATTGGCTTTTATCTAAGAAAAAAGTAGATAAAGTAATACCAACTCCCCTAGTAGAGAAATAGAGTTCTAAGTGCAAAAAATAAATGAAATCGTTATTTGAAATAATATTTAAATACGCTTCTTAAATAAGTAAAGTAGTCCTGCATAATCTTTTTAAATCATCAATTTATAGCAAATACAGGGGTAATAAGTGCAGATCATCGGTACGCATAATTCAAATGAAAGAAGTAACTAAATATATCACAGGTTTTTTTATTGTATCAATAATCGCAATAATAGCTCTTTATGCAATTTATTTTAGTTTGGCTAACAAGATACCTACTAATAATGATACTACTCTTAATATCAGTAGCGACACCATAGTTTTCTATTATGGAATAAACTGCCCTCATTGTAAAATTGTAGAAGAATTCATGGCAGAAACAAATGCAACTCAAAAATTAAAAATAGAACAGAAAGAAGTATGGGAAAATAAAACTAATCAAGCTGAATTAATCTCTGCTGCTAAAATTTGTAAATTAGATTTGAATAATTTAGGAGTTCCTATGGTTTATTATAATGGAACTTGTAGATCAGGAGATGTAGATTCAATTGCGTTTTTGAAAACTATGATGAATGGTATCAATTAAAAAAAAAATAATTTTAACAAAATAATAATATACAAAATATAACTTAAACAACAATAAAAATGAATAACATCCAAAAACTAAAAATATTAATTGTAAGCTTGATGATGTTCGTATTCTCTCAAGCAGCATCTGCAGTATGCCCTGTGTGTACTGTTGCAGTTGGCGCAGGAGTTGTTGGGCTTAGAGAATTTGGTGTAAGTGATGTAATTACAGGAATTTGGTTTGGAGCACTTATTGTATCAAGCATCTTATGGATGATTAATTGGCTTGAAAGAAAAAAGATCAGATTCATATTTAGAAAAATTGGAATATCAATTTTGTTTTATATTTTATTTGTAGTACCGCTTTATTTTTGGAAAGTAAAAGGAATACAAATTGTTGGAGCAGCAGGAAATACTGTTTTGGGAATTGATAAAATAGTGTTTGGAATAATTATTGGAGCAATATTGTTTATTTTAGCAACTATGGCACATGAATTTTTGAAAAACAAAAACGAAGGAAGAACTTTATTTCCTTTTCAAAAAGTTGCAGTTCCAGTTGTTATTTTAATTGTCGGAAGCATAATTACTCACGTCATACTTTTAATATTTAATATTGTATAGATTTAAAATTTAGAACTGAATATAATTTTATAAAATTAATTAAGGTGATATAAAATGGTAAATGAAAAAGATTATAATGAATTAATTGAAAAAGTGGATAAAATTACTAAAGAGAAGAAAATTGATCTTTCATCTGATGAGGATTTAAGTATCGGAATTATGAATCTTATAGGAATTGAAGAACATTTATTTTTTACAGCACAAAAAACTGGAAATGATGCTTATTTTGAAATTCTTAATGAAGTTAGAGAAATGCGAAAACAACTTCTTAAAAAAATAATCAAAGAATATGAAGGAGAAGTTTGGTGCATTAGTAAACATTTACTTTCCGCTTCAATGAGACTAATGGAAGTTGGAACTAAAGAACTTACTAAAGGAAATAAAGAAGAAGCAAAAGAAATGTTTGAGAAGTCATATGACTTATACTCATTATTCTGGGGATTAAATCTTAAATTAGTTGATTCTAAAACTGTAAAAGACAAACATATTGTATCTGAAGAAGATATTAACGATGTTAAAGCTGAAGAGAAAGGCGGAAAAAGTAAAAAAGTTTCTGAAAACTCTAAAGATGAAACTTCATCCACAAAAAACAGCAAATTCTTTGGAAAAATGAAAGAAGCTTTTAAGAAAGCAATTGATTGTTGCAAAGAATAAAGATTCTTTCTAACTTTTCTTTTTTTATTAATATTAGATTCTAGTATTTACTTTATGTAAAATAATTTTTATTTTCTGACTGCATACTGAATGAATTATTAAGAAATAGTATACTGCCAATTCGCCTTTCTTCTTTTTGCCGGCATTCGCCTGTCAAATGTCACTCACTCTTCGCTATGCGCTCATCGTGGCTCGTAATCTCTATACATTCAAATGGCTCATGACAAGGCGGTATACTATTTGATTATTTTATAGAACTATTCCTACTTTCTAAAACAAGAATCTCTAGCATAAACTAATCCTGAAACTGCTCCACATACAAGTGTTGCGTATGCGAGATAAGTTCCTAAAGTCCAACCTAGAACTATCATCGGGAATGCGAATCCTTGAAATATAGTTGTTATTTTTCCAATCCATCTAACTTCAGGAATTGGATTTAATTTGAATAGTGTTGCAATAATATAAAATGGTGCAGAAACTATTTCTCTTGCCATTATCATTAAGATCAATATTACTTTTGAACTGGTCAAAGTATCATTGATTTGCATATAAATTATTAAGGCGATGACAACACTTACCATCAATAATCTATCAGCAATTATATCAAATTTACGCCCAAATTCAGTTACTTGATCATATCTTCTAGCAACAAAGCCATCAGCAGCATCAGTAAAAGCAGCTATAGCGAATACAATTGCAATAGTCCAAAGACTTGCTCCTTGGAATACGAGAAATACTAAAACAGGGCTTAAAATAACTCTTAGTAAAGTTAATGAGTTTGGAACGTTTTTTATATTTTCTTTTACTAGATTAGAGGATTTATGAGATATAGATTCGGCTTTTTTTAATTTTGCTTTTTTTAATTTTGACTTGGCCATGTACTATTTATTAAGAATGAATTATATAAATTTAACGTTTGACTGAGTGCATCCGGAATAAATTATTAATCCTA
>CAZKZU010000009.1:0-11039 GCA_964557345.1 uncultured Methanosarcinales archaeon | reverse complement strand
AACTATACTGCCAATTCGCCCAACTTCTTTTTGCCGGCATTCGCCTGTTTATAGTCGCGACGCTCCTTCGCTATGCGCTCGTCGCTGCTCCATCAAATCATACTAAATATTGGCTCATAAGTAGGCAGTATAGTATTTGATTCTTTTCCGGATGCACTCGTTTGCGTAGACTAATCTAAAGATTTATCTCCAAGTTACTGCTATGTCATCAGTTCTTAGATAAGGCTCTATTTTAGCGTCTTCTATTTTTGTTGTTATTCCTGCGCTAAACATTAATATGCCAAGCCAAGCAATCATTGCAGCATTGTCGACGTTGTATTGGTTTTCTAGAACAAAACATTTTGCATTTCTTGCTTCACACATATCTTTACACATTTTTTGAAGTCTTGGAGAACATGCTACTCCGCCACCTAAAAGAACTTCTGTTTTTTGACAATGAGCTAGAGCCCTTTCTGTAACTTCGCAAAGCATAGCATAAACAGTTTCTTCAAGAGAATAACATAATTGTTCAAGTGAGAATTCCTTGGAATCTAACTTTTGTTTTAGATTTGAAAGAATTCCTCCAAAACTAACATCCATGCCCTTTACGGAGTAAGGAAGTTTTACATAAACAGGACTTGTGCCTTGTGTTTTACAATCTTCTTTGTATTTATGAGCTAATTGGCCTATTTTTGGACCACCTGGAAATCCTAATCCTGCATATCTTGCAAATTGATCTAAAAAGTTACCAATTCCTATATCAAGAGTTTCACCAAAGATTCTGTATTTCCCAGCTTCGTATGCAATAACTTGCGTGTTTGCACCAGATGCGTATAAGAGAATTGGATCTTTTGCATCTGTTAATAATCTTCCAATTTCTAGATGAGCAATACAATGATTTACGCCTATAAGCGGAATATTATTCAAAACAGAAAGACTTCTAGCACTCATTGCTCCAACTCTTAACATAGAACCGATACCAGGAGATTGAGAGAAAGAAATAAGATTAATATCTTTAATAGTGACCTTTGCTTCAGTTAATGCTTTAAGAATGATCTCATCACAAATATCTACATGATGCTCTGAAACTTCAAAAGGAATCATCCCTCCAGATTCTGTAGTATAGGCTTTTTTCACGTTGCTTAAAACTTGAGTTTTAGATTTATCGAATTCATTTGGATTACTAATTACACTTTTGACAATACTAGCCCCAAAAGTATGAGCAGTTGTTTCAATACCTAAGCAAATTATCTCTTTATTCATTATAGCTTGAAAAATGCCTACTATTTAAAAAATTTTTAGTTTGAGTTACAAAAACATAAACAGAATAGGTTGCATCCGGAAAAGAATAAAATACTATACTGCCTCTGTATGAGCCAATATTACGTAGGACTTGAGGGAGCAGCGACGAGCGAGTAGCGAGAAGCGTAGCGACTAAAAACAGGCGAATGCCGACAAAAAAAATATTGGCGAATTGGCAGTATAGTACTGAATAATAATTTATTCCGGATGCACCCACAGAATATGGAATTTAATAAGATTAACTTATAAATTAAGAAAACTAATAACCTTATTTAGATCTTTTGCGTTTATCACAAATAAAGTATCAGTCCAACAGGAGAACATCTCAACTATATTTATACCATTTTCAGTGAATCTTGATGTTATATAAGAAATAACTCCTGGAATAAACTCTATGTCTTTAGGAGAAATATAATTTACTAAAACTAAATTTGAAGCCTTTTGTATTATCTTCGAACTATTTACTTTTAGCACTTGTTCACAATATTTTTCTTGAGTTATTAGAGTATAACAATCTGAACCTTCGATTAAATAAAAGATACCAGATTCTTTTTTAGTTAACTCCATTATTTTGTTTAGATAAGAAACATCAATGTCCTTTTGTAATATGAATACGGAAATCTTTGTTTTTACTTCAATTGAAGAATTCTTTAAAATATTTTGAATTTTTGCATCATAACTTAGTTCTTTTTTTAATTTTGTCTGATACCTTCTAGCTGCAACTAATATTGCTTCCATTGAAGACTTTTTACTTATTTTACAATCTTCAGAAATTACTCTTGCTAAAGCAGAATAATTAATAATACCTTTTTTAAGACAATTTTTTATATCAAAATGTTCGTTAATATATTCAACAGTAATCTCAGAGGTTGTTTTTGCTGCATCAGATTTTTCTATTGCTGCCATAAGTAGAGGATTCTTTTGAAATATATAAATCTTTCTATATTTTACATCTATGTTCGAAATAAAACAATTATGTTAAATATGTTTTATTTACGACGGAGGATATAAAAGTTTGTTTGCTATTATACATGCTAAAATTAAAAAAATTGATTTGAAAATAATAAATTTAGAGCAGGAGAGGAGGAAAATAAAATGTTGGATGTAATCACAGGAAAAACTTTTGCAAACTATAGCGAATATTTAGCTAAAGAAGAATGTAAAAAACTAGAAGGATGTTTAGCGACAGTAATTACGTATGTAGATAAAGAAGTTCCAATGAATTATTTATTTTATAATAATCTTGGAATACCTGCTAAACTCTTAAACTTATACGACAAAATAATGCAAAACTCAAGTGCAGGAAAAAAATAAAATGGCACAAGGAGCAGTATCGCCAGAGTTTAAACATAACAACCCATTTTGCCATAAGAGTAGCAAACAATCTGAATTAGAATTTAAAATATCGAATACCACACTTGCACTAGGCTTTGCTGTTTTAGGAGGAGGTTTAGCTACTAATTCAGGATATTTTGTGTATCAATCTATTGCTAAAAGTGAGTATAATAGTATGTTTGAAACACATATTGCAGGAATTGGAGCTGGAATAATAATTATGACTTATGGATTAATTGCAGGATATATTTCTAATAAAAAATAAATTATTTCAACTACGGGAGGAAAAAATGGAATACGAAATACATAATACTTTAGATGGACTTAATAAAGATAAACTAAAGGCAGTCATTGAAAGTTCTTTTGGCAAAAAACTCGCAGATGGTTTTTTTGAAGATCTTGATTTAAATTATATCGCGATTGCAAAAAATCCTGATTACAATGAAGAATATGTAGGCGTAATGATTGTTGAGAATTTTGATTACAAAACTAATAGTGATAATAATAACAATAATCTAAACTATCTAAACAAATTAGCAGTAATTCCTGAATACAAAGGCAATGGAGTTGCAAAAAATCTTTGGCAAATTTTAATAAAAGAAGATCCTAAAGTATTTTGGAAGGCGAGTAAAGATAATCCAATAAATGTATTTTATATGAAGAACTCAGATGGACACGAAGAGTATGGACCTTGGATATTTTATTGGAAGAATTTGATACCGGAAGAAATTCCTGCTGCTGCAGAACATGCTATTAATAAGAAACAATCATTAATTAGCTTAGAGAAAATTGTAACTTAACAAAAAGTGCCATTAGAATAGGATTTTAAAAAAATGAAGACTAATTATAATCCTTTCAACAGTTTCTTCAACGTATTATACACACTTGTTGCTTTTTTAGGATCTATTTTTGCTAGAATTTCCTTTAAGTCTGAAATTACTGCTTTTTTATGAGGTTCTTCTAGGAATTTGATTTTGCCGTAGTTGCTTAGTATGTGGCATGTTGTATATTCGTTGATTGTTGAAAGCTGTAGAATCTTTTCTTTCATGAATTTTCGTCCTTCAACTGATTGAAGAGATTTTCTTTTATTCATTGCAAATCTTAAATATATTCTTTGATCGTTGGATTGATCTATTCTGAAATTTGGCAATTTTTCTACACGTTTGATTATGTCAATTGCGTCATTTCCTTCATTTCCACCAACTACAGATAAAAATAGTTCCCATCTAACCAGGTTTTTCTTTGAGTACTCATTAAATTCGTCAAGAATTTTTAATCTATCAGATGCACTTGACCTTAAATAGCATAACTGTGCAGCAACTAAATCTGTTGCGTTATCTGCAGTCTTAATTTGCTGTTTTATAATATGATGAATTTCAGGAGTGTCAATATAAGATAAAAGACCTAGGCAAACTGTTTTGATTTGCCGAAGTTTAATTAATTGTTTTTGTTTTTCTATATATAAAAGTCCAACTGCATTTGAAATCTTAGCTATATCTTTAGATATATCTAAATACATATCTTTTATTTCTTCTTGATATTTTTTGGAAATAGCAGACATTATTTTTATTCTCGCTTGATATAATTCTTCATATTTTACGTTTAAATGCTCGTCTTCAACTGATTCAGAGATTGCAAGTATGGCACTTCCTGCATTAAGTAATAAATCTTTATTTGAAAGAATTGACAAATATAAATCTATAAAGTCTTTACTTATTTTTGCACCTGGATTTTCAAGAAGCTTTCTTTTCTCAGCTTCTGCTATTTTAAAGTATGCTAAATATCTTCCGATAATATCTTTATCTAATTGAGCTTGTAAGTATAACTCTTCTTTACTTGTTTCAGATAAAACTTTACCATAAAAAGAAAATCCTCTGTTTAAAGAAATGAAAGCAACTTCTTGATTTAGTTCATTTTTATCTAAATCAAATTCCATTTCAGTTCCTGGAATATCACCATTAGCTTCTTTTACGATAATTGTTTTCTCGTAAATATCATTTCCATCTTTATCTACTAAAGCGAATTTTAAAGGGAATTCCCATCCATTTGTAAAGAATTGTATTTTAAATTTACTATCTTCATAGCCACTTTTTACATTTAAAACAGGATAACCGATTTTTTTAAGCCAAGATTTTGCAAATTTATCAAGCGAAATTCCGGATATTTGTTCCATTGCGGATAACCAATCTTTACTTGTTCCATTTCCACCCTTAAATCTTTGATGATATAAGGCAAGTGCTTTTGCATAATTATTTTCTCCAATAATTTGTCTAACCATATTCACAAATTCAGGAGCTTTTACATATGTTACGCCAGTAATTAAATCATCAGGAGTGTTAAATTGATCTACTTCTATTGGCAATACAACTGAACCAGTATCTTCATCTAAAATTCCGCCTGGAGCTACCATATATGCAACTTCTCCAAGTCTTGTATAATCTTCTCCAAACATAAATGCGTGAAACGCTCGTTCAATGTCAACAGTAACTGCTTCATTTAACCAAAGGTCGAAAGGATTTTTTGCAGTAACTTCAGAACCATTTAAGTTATGATAAAATTCATGTGCTTTAACATCAAGCATATATTCAAATGCACGATCAGGCATATCTTCAAAAGGCATAATTTTGTTGGTTACAATTGTTGTATTTCCAACGTTTTCCATTCCACCAAAATTAGAATTTTGCATTCCAATTTCTCTATAAACTTCTCTATTATATTCGTAACCTTTAATGAATTTTGAAGAGAGGGATTTGAGTTCAGTACAAATGTTTTTTAGTTCAATTGTTTGTTTTCCTTTTAGTTTATCTTTTAGAAGATCTCGCTTTTTAATTAATTCCCAGATTTTCTTTTTTTCTTCAGTATGCAGATATTGCTCTTCGCCTGTGAAAATGTTAATCCATTGAACTCCATAATAAAGCATTTCTACTGCTTGTTGTCCGATTTCTGGCTTTGATTTTGAAGTCGGAGGAGCTAATAATTCTATTTTGAAAGTTTTTCCATTTGCATATTCGCAAATTTTACTAAATTCTGCATAAGTTCCAACTCCTAAAAAAAATAAATATGGAGCCATAGGAATTTGGTTTTCATAAGTGATTGTACTTCTACCTTTTCCAATATCTTTTCTTTTTTCAACAATATTTCCATTTGAGATTAAGTGAGTATATCTTGAATCAGCAATAATTTTAGTTTTATACGTACATTTAGCATCCATTTCATCAATACAAGGAGTTAATCTTTGAAATCCCCATTGCTGACATTGAGTAATTTGCTGTTGAGGCGCACCAATTGGCGTTTCATCAAAATATAAGCCTTCCAAAATGTTTTTATTTGGTCTAATTGTGTCTTCAGAATGAATTATGAATCTTTCGCCTTTTTTGATATTTCTATTGAACTGAATCAATAGTTGATTTTCTTCTTTGTTGTAATTATAAGTTTTTAAAATATTTAATGAAGAATTATTTGAACTATTATAATATAAAACAGAATTTGCTTTTTTACCATTAATTATAGATGTGCAAATGATTTTTGTGATTTCTAAATTATTAGCATTTAAAGAAATTGAACTTATGTCTTGTCTAGCTTCTAGATTTAAATCAGAAACTACGTTTGTATATGTATCGTAGATATCAAAAACTAAATCAATATGAACTACTTTAACTGGTAAATCTTTAAAATCTTCTCTATAATATTTATACTCACGTTCTTTTGGAACTTTAGTAGAAGAAGGTTTATTATTTTCTGATACTTTATTAGTTTTAGATTTATTAACAGATTTTACAATAGGCTTAGGTTTAACTGAATTCTTTGATTTAACATTAGATTTAACTTTTGCCATAAGATATTCATGTTTTACTCTTAATTATAAAGTTTATTAGAGTAAACTAGGTCTAAGAAATAATAGTTTAAAGAAATATCCTCAGACAAAATAAAAACTGCCCAGGGCCACATGTTAGTATTGATAGTTTACTCTATCTTTCGCAGTTGCCCCAGTGATAACTTCCACTGCATATGACCATCCCAATGGCACAAAAAAACCGCTCTCTGGCGGTTTTTTTTATTTATTAGTTTTTTATGCGGAAAGTAATAATATTAATTTTTTATACGAACAGAAAGGACATAATCAGGGGAATTTTTGTATTGAACATTCATAGAATTACCCCATCGGTCAAGATAATTATAATACCAACCGGGAGCATAGCTGGTATCCTCACTAGAAGACATATAACTGCCTCGTGGAAAACTAGTTTCACCTAGAGCTTGATAACCAGCCCAAAGCTCGTCGCTAGCAGGAATAAACCAGTCAGAATATCCACCGTCCCTAAGAGCTTTGACAGCAGTGGCGGCTTCATAAGCAGAACCAAGGAGAGCAAGAGCATTGGTGTTCCCAAAACCGTCAGTCGTGCTATTGATTCCAGTCGTTACATCAGTGGGGCCCCAATATTTAATATCAGGCCAGGCCAAGACAGTAGGATTGATTTGATATCTGTGACCGTTGTAGGTGAATTCGGCATACCACTGGGCATATAATGTAATATTAGCAGAACCCATTGTATAAGAAATATTGTCGGAATAATTTAAACCACTGCCATTTGCTAAAGTGTTCCAGTCAGAAAAAGATAATCCCTCTTTTGTAAAGTTGTTCGGAATTAAATTCGCAGAGGCACCTTGTTGAATTGTTTGAGTACTCATTGAACCAGTACCTGTGTTAGCATTAAATGTTATCGTATAAGAGGATGGCGTTACTGGAGGAGAAACTTCTTCTTCTGAAACTGAAGTAGCAACTGCACTTCCTTCATTTCCTGCAGTTCTTGTTGCACCTATATTGTCTGTATAAGTAACTCCAACCATCGGAGTTTGTCTACTTGACAAAGTATAAGTTGAAGTATTTACAACAGAACAGGTAACTATAATACTTTGACCAACATTCAACACTATTGGTAAAGCCGGAACTGTATTTGAAGAATTACAAGTTAAGTTAGAATCTTGATTTACTCTGAATTCAGTTACTGTTAAAGTATCATAATAATTATTTTTTAGTTTGAAAGTTGAACTAGATGCTCCAATATTATAAGATTCAATTCCAACAGTTTCAGTTGCAAGTTTTAAATCTGAAACTTTTTTACCTGAACCTGCACCAATTCCTGGAAAGCCACCCATTGTGTTTACGACGACAAGTGCGATAACTATTACTACTGCTAATATAATTAGGTATTCGGTAGCTGTCTGCGATTTTCTCATTGAATAATATTTTGCATTTGAAGTTTATAAGTTTTGCGTTACCCCCCCCCCCGTGATTAAAATGAGAGAAAATTAATCAGAAAGTAGCCATTTCCACACAGGTATAAAATTAATAATCTTTCCTGAATACTCAATATCTGCGGCAAAATCCGAAGTTATGATTAGAAGATTATTACAACTAAGTTCTTCGCTTGCCTTTAGAATACCACTTATCTCCCGATCTTTAATTTCTTCCTTTGACGAAATCATGTGGGACTGAATAAGTTGAATTATTTTCTTGTCCTGCTTCACTACAAAATCAACTTCATTCTGCAAATAATCTTTCCAATAATAAATCTCCTTGCCCATCTTCCTTCTTTGTAGCTCAATAGCTATAATATTCTCAATCATTGCTCCCTTATTTTCAGAGAATTTAAAGCCGATGCTATCGACTAAACCTGAGTCAATGCAATAAATCTTCTTAGGGGCAATATATTGTTTTTTAAGTTTAAAATCAAACCGTTCCAATTTAAAGAATATAAATGAACTCTCCAAATAAGATAGCCAGTTAGAAATAGTAGAGACGCGATTTATCCCGAGTATTCTTGCTATCTTACTATATCCTATTTCTGATGATGTATTAGAAATTAAATATCTTGAAAATCTCTTAAACTCATCCACTTTCTTTATCTTATACCGTAAAATAATATCTTTCACTAAAATGTTTTCATATATTCTTTCAAGAATGGGCTTGCCAAACTTGTAGACTTCTGGAAAGCCACCATTAATCATATACTCACTCAATAAAGTTGAAATCTTTGCTTTCTCCAAAGTAGTATATGCGTTCTGCAGAGTAAATTTTCTGAAATTCAAAAACTCTCTAAAGGAAAAAGGGAATAAGCACACATCCAAATACCTTCCAGTCAGATGTGTCGCCAGCTCTTTTGATAAAAGATTTGAGTTGCTACCAGTAATTATGACTCTTTTTGTCCTTCGTAGGCGATTGATAAACAGTTCCCAACCTGTAATGTTCTGTATTTCATCAAAAATCAAGTAATCGACGTCACCGTATAATTCATATATTGCCTTCAATACATCATCTAACTCGCTGGACTTCAAAAGAACTAATCTCTCATCATCGAAATTGACATAAGAGAATGAATGTCCTTTCTCCAAAAGATATGAGAAAATGGATTTGCCGCATCGCCTAATTCCAGTAATAACTAAAATATTTGGAAATTTCAAATATTTTTTTGCTTCATCCATACCATCTCTAAGTATTATGTGCTCATTTCTCTCAATGGTTTCAAGCTCTTGTCTCTGTTCCTTAAGTATTGATTTGATGTCTGCCATTAACAAGATGAAACTAAAGCACATATATAAAGTTTGCGGTTAGTAATAGTAAACAAATACTATTTGTTTAATTTTGCTAATAGATATTATTATTAGAAGTAACTACTTTCTTTCCTGTTTGTGTCTCTAATCCGGTTCGAGCAATTTCAACTGGTTACAATTTGTAACCGACTGATTTACTTCTTTTTCCAATAACTTAAGTTGTACGATTATATTGTATAACTTAGACAACAGAAAACTGAATTTCTAGATGACTACAAATTGTAGTCAACTCATTTCTATTGTTTTTTATCTACTAGTTTAAAATAACTTGTTTAAATTCAAAATTATCTAGTAATGGTTAACAACTTTAAAGCTCACTGGTCAACCACCAGCCCAATCTTTATAAAAATATAAACTACTTTCAAAATATGAATAAGATTAATGTTTTAGGGACTGAAATTAAATTATCCTCTGGAAAAAAAGAAGACTATTTTTCTTTAACCGATATTGCTAAATATAAAAACTCAGAGCATCCTGCAGATATAATCAAAAATTGGACTCGTTCTAAAGATACAATTGAATTTTTAGGGTTATGGGAAAAAATTAACAATCCTTCGTTCAAACTGGTCGAATTCGACCAGTTTAAGTCACAAGCAGGAACCAACTCTTTTGTATTATCCCCACAAAGATGGATTGAAAAGACAAATGCAATTGGAATTATATCTAAATCTGGTATAAACGGAGGCACTTTTGCACATAAAGATATAGCGTTTGAATTTGCATCATGGATTTCACCAGAATTTAAATTATATTTGATAAAAGAATTTCAAAGATTAAAAGAAAGTGAAAGTGAAAGAGACAATTTAGAGTGGAATATTAAAAGAAATTTGGCCGCTATTAATTATCACATACACACAGATGCAATTAAAAGACATTTGATTCCTGAAAAGATTTCAAAATATGATAAAAATATTATTTATGCCTCAGAAGCAGATATACTTAATATAGCATTATTTGGAATAACGGCAAAAGAATGGAAAGATAAAAATCCAGATTTGGAAGGTAATATTAGAGATAATGCAGATATATCACAACTTGTTTGTTTATCAAATTTAGAAAATCTTAATGCATTATTTATCAAAGAAGGAATAGCTAAAAGTTTAAGGCTAGAAAAACTTAATGATATTGCAATCGATCAAATGACTATTCTGATAAAATCTAAAAATATAAAACAACTGAAATAGAGTTATGTAAATAAATTAAATTATTAAAATAAATATAATATTTCTATCTAATATAACCAAATTATTAACATTAGCACTGGTCAACCACCAGCACAAATCATATTAAAAGGAGAATCTACGCTTGAAAATAGGTGATTAAAATGAAAAGAATTGCGGATATGGAACAAATTGCAAAGTTGCTTGCACTAAAAGAGAGAAGAGTCGCATATTGGGAGAAACACGGAACATTGCCTGGATTAAATGATTTGATTTAACTTCAGAAAAAACTACAAAAAGAATTTGCCTGCTATAAGAAATGCTTTTTTATTATTTCTAATTTTGTAATAATATAAGATTAGATAAAATATTAAATTAACTAACAAGAAAATCTATCAAAAAGAAAACTTACTTATCATGCTTTTCAGTAAATCTAGATATATGAGGAATTCTTGGAAGAATTACTGAATATAATGTTGCCATGAATGCAATCATATAGTATCCTAATCCTATAGCCATACCAATTGATGCGGAAAACCAAATACTTGCAGCAGTTGTTAAGTTTGTAATTTCTCCTGTTTTTGAAATCAAAATAATACCTGCACCTAAAAATCCAATTCCAGATACTACTTGCGCAGCAATTCTACCTTG
>CAZKZU010000008.1:31922-48471 GCA_964557345.1 uncultured Methanosarcinales archaeon | reverse complement strand
GTTTAAGTAGAATTTTTTCTAAAAAATCGACTTATTCAAAGTTCTCTATACTGCCAATTCGCCAATCATCTTTTTGCCGGCATTCGCCTGAGTGCGGTCGCCACACTCCTCACTATGCGTTCGTCGTTGCTCCATCGCATCATCCGTAATATCGGCTCATAGGTAGGCAGTATACTTTCATCTTTTTTTGAACGAATAAGTGACTAAACAGAATAATTGATGCACTAAAAAACCCTTTATAAAGGTTCAATATCAACAACTTTAAAAATTAATAGGAAATTGATAGTTTATAATTGATAGAAATACTATAAGGAGGAACTATGTCTGAAATATATAAATGTAAAACTTGCGGAAACGTTGTTTCAAAGATGATTACTGGTGGCGGTACTTTAGTTTGCTGCGGTCAACCTATGGAAAATCAAGAAGTCAAAACAATGGCTGAAGGAACTGAAAAACATAAACCAGTTGTTAAAATTTTAAAATCTAAGATTAAAATTAAGATTGGTTCTAAACCACATCCAATGTTACCAGAACATTATATTGCATTAGTATCAATAATGAAGGATGGTAAAGTTATTGCTGGAAAAAGATTATACCCTGGAGATAAACCAGAAGTTGTTTTCTCTATGAAAGATACAACAGGAATTACAGCATTTGCATATTGTAATGTGCATGGGCTTTGGAAGAGCGAATAGATTTATTGATTGAGATAAGTTATCTCAATTTAATTTTTTAAATCATAATAATAAAAATTTAAAAATAGAGGTTTAAAGTAAAATGATTGAAATTGAAAGAACTTTTTTAGTAAAAAACGTACCTGAAGGATTAGAGAATTGTAAATTTAAAGAAATAATTGATGTGTATTTTCCTAAAATAGAAAAACACCCAAATCTAAGATTAAGAAAGAATGGGGAGAAATATGAAATTACTAGAAAAAGACCAATCGATGGAGATCCTTCAGTTCAACAAGAAGATACTCTTGGTTTAACTGAAGAAGAATTTTATGCATTATATCATTGCCCTGGAAAAGAGGTTCGAAAAATTAGATATTACTATCCATGCAACCATAAATTAGCAGAAGTAGATGTTTTCCAAGATGAATTACTTGGCTTAATTTTAATTGACTTTGAATTTGATAGTGAGAAAGAAAAAGATGATTTTGAAGTTCCAGATTTTTGTCTTGCAGATATTACTCATGAAGAATTTATTGCAGGCGGAATGATTTGTGGAAAAAGTTATAGAGACATTGAAAAAGAACTAATTAAATGGGGATATTATAAATTACTAGTTAATGACCCAAGAACTAAGATTATTGCGAAAAGAATGATTAGATAGAATCTAACTATTCAAAATAATAATAACTAAAAAATAAAATAATTTAATGAGGAATACATGATAAGCATACTAACTTTAATATTGATTTTAATTGCTACATATTTAGGATTTTTAGCAGGAGTTGTTCTTGGAATTATTGCGCCTGAAGAGATGTTTTTTTTCAAAAAGTGGAGACTAAATTCTTTTTTTGTAAATATGCTTGCACCTATTATTGTATTTTTAGCAGTTTTAACTAAAAATACAAATATCTTAATTCTTGCAACATCAGTTTGCTTTTTATCTTTGTTTCCATATGGATCAAAAGAAGTTTCAGTATTCGTAAAGAACGATGAAATAAAAGATTTTAAAGGATTATGGAAAAAAATTATGAAAAAAAGCATTCCTTTTGTTGTGGTTTCTGTTTTAATAATTATTAGTTATTTTATTTTTTTTAATTGAATTTTCTAAATTAGTAATTAGTATAAGCATAAAAAATTGATTTTAGAAGTATCTTCTTTATTTTTTTATCGCAAAATAAGGAGTTCCCATTAATGCTCTTGCCCAGTCTGCTCGTAGGTTAATTGTTGAATCTCCGTTTAATCCTTGAATACGAATTT
Source organism: uncultured Methanosarcinales archaeon (assembly GCA_964557345.1). Classification (GTDB taxonomy): domain Archaea; phylum Nanobdellota; class Nanobdellia; order Woesearchaeales; family DATGWN01; genus CAZKZU01. The sequence goes on along the minus strand of CAZKZU010000008.1, from coordinate 46,540 downwards.
CTTCCATAATTGGTTTATCATAACCGCCTTCTGGAACATATAGTTGGAATTCGATATTTCCTCTTACTGCTTGGTAATTTCTAGGCCTAAATTTATACTCATTTAGAAATGCATATGCAACTGCGTGTTCTTTTAACAATCCAACTAAAAATTGCGTTGCAGGAGTTTGTTTTTTCATCCAATCGTCATCATGAGCATAGTGCCAAGTTAAATCAAGTATTCTTTGATAATGTTCTCTAGGATGATCTATTCTTGAATATTCAAAAAAATGCTCCATAACAAAATGATCCTTTGGATTTTTCAAATAGTCTTCAATTGGTTGGAATATGCTTCCTCTTAGTTTTGAAGGAATTATTTGTTTTACTTCATCGAAAGGAATAATAAAATCTTTATTTTCAGGAACAACAAGAATATTTCTTAGAAGAGGATTTTTCTTTAGGTCTTGGTCTGCCATTTCCCTATACTTAGAATAGTCAATCGCACCATTACTATCAGCTTGAAATCCTGTTAAGGATACTAAGGAAGGCCTGGTTTTGAATAATGCTCTTCTAATTTTAGAGGATGTACCATAATGAAGCAATTTTGCAGAAGTTGTGCAACCTACATTTGAAAAAGGATGAGTGGAGCCCGCTAAGAGCCTATAATACGCAACATCACTGGGAGTTAATAGAGATAAACCTTTTTTTTCAAATTTTGCATGAGCAGTAAGAGGATCACTTTCGATAAAATACAAATTTTTAAGTCCAGGTAAAGATTTAATTTTTGGAGTTTGTGATTTAGTAGTCATTTTATCAATGCTAAAAGAGAATTAAATATAATTTATAAAACTTGCCAAAAAAAGTTAACTAGATAAAAATCCTTAAATAATTGCTCAGGAGTATATTCGAGACCTCATAGCTATTTGTTTTCTTTTCTTTCGCAATATAATCTATTGCGATTTGCATGTCATCAGGCTGAACTGGAATTCCTTTTTTTGGACCTTGATAGGGAGCATCAGTTTCAGTTAACATTCTTTGAGCTGGAACTATATGAACTAACTTTTGAAACAATTCATTTCTTATTACTGCTGGAGGAACTGTAAAATAACAATTTAAGTCCACTGCTTTAATAATATTTTTTTCAGATGCCTCATAGCAATGTAAGATTATTTTTTGAGAAAATTTTTTCTCAGAGAGTAATTGAGATAATATGGATAATACATCATCAACTGCATTTCTTGCATGAATTATTACTGGCAATTTGACTTTTTCTGCAAGTAACAAATATTCTGTGAAAACCTTTCGTTGAAGCTCTTGAATTGCTTTATCTTTCTCATGATAATAGTCAAGACCTATTTCTCCAATAGCAACTATATCTTTTGTTTTTATTTTTTTAATATAATTAGACTTAATGTTTTTAATTTCATCTATCGCTTTTTTTACGTCCACATCACTCTTTATAGAAGTTGGATGATAACCTACTGCGACTTTGATGATTCTTTTTTCTTTAGCAGATAAACTTTTGTTAATTTCATCTTGAATTTTACAATAATTTTCATTAGACTGAGTATCAGTGCCATTTAACACAAGAAAGCTATAATTTTGAAAAGCAGATCTAATTCTATCTAGAGTAATATCATCATAATGTGCATGAACGTCTATGTATCCCATGAAAATCTCAGTTATTTGCTTTATTTTTTCCAATAAATATGAAAGCGTTACGAAATTATAACCTAAAGCTATATTTAAACATTTGCAATTCATAATTGTATGGCACTCGCAGTTATCGACAGCATTGGTCATGAAATAAGAAAAGACCTTGGTTTTTTACTAGTAGGACTAGTAGCAGGAAGTATTACTACATACATATACATGGAAAAAAAGTATGAGAAACTTAACATTAAAGAAAAGTATCTAATGCAACAATGCAAAGAAAATTTTAGTGAACTTGAAAAAATTATATATAAAAAATAAGTGTATACTATAGATATAGATAATAATTATGAAAAAATGATATAGAATTATCATAAATAAGATTAGTATAAATAATATTATTATAAAAAAGATTATTATAAAAACGAAGGAGACACAAATGGAAAATGGACTATCATCAACACAATTTGCACCACAGATTAGAGGTCAAAATAATACCAATGATCCAAGATATGCAGAAATTTTTAACAATCTTAGAAGAAATTATGAAGGCGTAGGAGAAGGAACATTATCAATTGCAGGAAATTCACAAAATTATAAGGCGATAGCATTGTCAATTAACGATACTATGAAAGACATAATTTCGACTCAAAAAACTTTCGAGATGAAGAAAAAATGGGAAGAAAATGAGCTTGGAAAATATTTATTTGAAACGTATATTAAAGTTATAAATTTATTTGGAAATAATATTAATAATACTGAATGGAATGAACTATTCTCTAGACAATTACGCAATGTTTCTAGTTTAAATAATAATCTTACAGTTATTGTAAAAGGATCAACTATTCAAGCTCAAATGCTTTATTGTCAATTACAAAAATCAGTAAGTACGGCAAAGTCAACTAATGATAAAAAACAAGAAACTAAAGTTTTAGTAAATCCAACAAATGAGGAATACAATAAAATACGAAAAGAATTTGATAAACTTAATCCAGAAAATCCCGAGTATTATGACAGATTAAAAGAAAGTTTTGATTGCGAAAATAAAATGATGGGATTAATGACTGACGTTGCATTAATTAAATCATCTCATTCGAAAGATATGCAAAAAATTGAATTTTTAAAAAGACACTATGCGTTTCAGAGAGGACTTATTTTTTCAGCTAAAGGTCTTGCGATATCAACAAAAAAAATATGCGATTCTCTTGAGTATCTTCTCGGAGTTTGGAATGTACTAAAACCAATGGGGACCTGTCTTGAAGCAATTCATCAAGGAATTGGAACTTTGAAAGGATATACTGACAGTTTAAATAAAGTTTATACTGACACTTTTGTAATCATGAATAAAATTGAAAGTTCAGAAGAGTATAATATTTTACCGTCATCAGCTGCATCACTTGATACAATGGTAAATCAAATGATAACTAACCTTGAATCAAAAGTCCAATAGATATAGTTTCAATAAAAAGTAATTAAATTAATATAATTAGAACTAAAAATTGCTTCAAACATTTAAAATGGTAACAAAAGAAGAAAGGATAAATGCATTACTAAACAATTATTATAATGTAAAAAGAATTAGGAGTATTCAGTCGACGCAAACTATTAATTCTAATCCACAAGAAATCAGAGATGCAATTGAAAAATTAAAAGAAAGAGAAATGAAACGAAACACATTAAATTGTGGGAATTCAATGTATCACGCAACTCTTTTAGACGACAGTTTAACTTTACCTCTTGAATTAAATTCTCAGCTATTAAGAACTGCTAATGAGAAATTTATACCTGTTATTGACAGAAATTCCCGAGGAAAAGCTATTTTTGATTGGGTACATGAAAATATAGTTTATGGCACTGAAAAAAGAAATGACGTTGGATATAGAAATTCATTAGAAACTTTTTTTGGAAAAGAAGGCGTTTGTGGAGAAATGGCGTATGTAAATATAATTTTGGCAAGAGCATCTGGATTAAAAGCAAATTATGTAAGTGTTAAAGAGGACCTCAATGGAGATTCAGTCAATCACGGATGTGCTGGAATTTATGTGCCTGAATTAGTTCTTTCCGACGTTGCATATCACACATACGGAATACAACATAAAAAATATAATGTTTTGAATGATGCTCAAATGGTAGAGAAATTTAATAGTTGGAGAAATTAATTTGTAGGCAAATTTATCTTATTATTTAACAGGTTTACTTTTTCGTTTTATTTTCAGTTGGTAATAAGACTTTAGGGAAACTGCAAGTATAAACATCTTTATATGCAACCCACGCATCAGCATCTCTTATTATTTCATTGAAATGAGATTTAATACTTTTTACAGTTGAGTGAAAATTCTCCTGCTTTTCAGTTATAATAGTTAAAAAAACATCCCAAGGTCCGAATACCTTTACACAATTCACAATATATTTATTATTTCTAACATATTCTCTAAATTGTATTTCATGATCTTTTGTAAAATGTTTAAATCGTATTCCAAAACCATATCTTGCATATTCTAACTTATCTCTATTAATATTAATTGTAAACTTTTCAATTATGTCTTCATTGTATAATCTATTTACTTTTCTTATAGCAGTTTCAATACTTACGCCAGTTTTTCTTGCGACATCAGCAGATGAGACTTGAGCAAAACCTGATAACAATTCTAATATTTTAAAATCAACCTCATCCAAATATTTAGAAAAAGGAGTTCTCTTTTTTTGTAAAAGATCTTCTTGATTAAATACAAAGGGAAGATTAGTTGTCTGATAATGATCTACTTCAATCAAAAGCATTTGTTCTTCAATATGACCGCTTATTTCTTGAACTGCTTCTGATACAATGTCATCGAATTCTTGAATATCTTTTGCAACTAATACCCATTCCAAATCCCATTTATCGTTGTATTCAGTTATTTCTTTAGTATTTGGATGCAAAGTTAATTGTTTGATGAATGCCTCTCTAATTTTATCATCTGAAAATGTAAAGAACACATGACAAGCAAGATAGCCAAATACTTTAAACGCAATTTGAGCATAAAATTTACTAATAATACCTAGTTTTTCAAGCCTATTGATCCTGTATTTTACTGTATCTCGATTAATCAAAAGTCTCTTAGAAATCTCTGATATGGGCCTTCTTGAGTTTTCAGATAACAAAGCTAAAAGTCGCCGGTCTCGCATATCTAAATTACTCAGTGCCATGGATACATCATTTATTAAAAATCTCATATTTCTTATAAATCTTTCGATAAATACTAGAAAAATGGCAGGAAGCTTATAATATGGCCTTCTACATGCACTTTTATAGGTGGTAGGTAAGTAACTCAATAATGATAATTTTGAAAATCAATTAAATTGTCAAAATTATCAAAGATAGCTTGGAATTATCATGTTAAATATGCGACTATTCAAAGCTATCTAAAGGGAAACCTATATAAATAGGGGTGGATTCACTACTAAAAAATAGTTACTTTTAATACCAGAGGTAAACATATGACAATTGGAAACTTAATCGCAAGATTACAAAAGAAAGGAACTGCAGTAGCTGCAACTATCTCCGAAAAAATCAAATCCAAAGGAGGAGTTGGAACAATTGCAAGAAATGCTACAACTACAGTTGCAGAAAAAATCGGTTATGCAGTTGGAGATGTAAAAGACGCAATTAACATGGACGTACCTGGATATAAACCAGTAAAAGATGTTTATGCAGCAAAAGGAGCTGAAGTAGGAAGTAAAGTAGTAGATGCTACTGTTAGAACAACCACAACAATTGCAGATAAAGCAAATGCAGCTCTTACTGAAATCAAAGCAGAATATCAAGATCACATATTTTCAGATGCAGAAAGAACTGTAACAATTGGAAATACAGTATATCAAACTAAAGCAGAAACAAAAACTGATTTGGTATACTTGAAAGCATACATGCAAGCAGCATCAACATTACTTCCTTCTAGATTAACTGGAAGAGAAGGATTGCTAAATTTAATTGCACAAGAAAGCTTAACTTCGAATATAGACCTTGCAAAAATTATTGGAACAAAAGAAGCATCAATACAAGAGGCAGCAAAATATATTTTAACACCTCAAAGTGCATATGCGCCAATACAAAACCCCAAAAGTTAAGTTGTATTTAATTATTAGTTTTATTAATAGTATTATTTGATTTTATTTTTTTATTATTGATAAATAATCATAATTCATAATTAAAAAGTTTTACTAAAAACAAAGAAGTAAAAAATCAAAGGCAAAAACATGGACCAACAACCAAGTGAACAACAACCAAAAAGTACAATTAGAACAATCAGACTTGTAAGATCAACTCCTATTCAAAGTTTAGAAAGTCAACCTGTTGTATCTGCATCAGAACCAACAAGTGATCCTACAGAAAGTCCTAAGAGTACTTCTATTGTTGTAAATACACTTTTACAAAATTCAGGAGAATTAATATCTTCTCCTTATGTATTAGATTATATTAGGCTTACACCAAGTCAACAAGTTGATTTAGAAAGAATGGTTAAAAACGTTCAAACTGAATTTAGTGAAACTTTAAATTGGGCAGTAACTAAGTATAATGCTAATTCACCCGAATATAAAGCTTCATTGAAAGATACTATAGAGGCGCTTGAAACTTCTACACATAATCCAGTTGCAGTTGCAATTGCACTTCAAAGATATTTTGAATCTTCAAAAGAAGCTCAAGAAGGAACTGTTGAAACTAAAAATAATTGGAAGAGTAGATGGAATAATATTACTGATTCAATAAGTGAATACGCAGGAAGAATTGTTATGTCAGGATTACTTGCAACTGCATTATTTGCAACTCCAGCAATTATGCGAAGCTGTGAAATATCAAATGAAAAAGATAGAATTGAAGCTGCAAAGCAAGCTGTTATTGACAAAGTAAGTGCTGAAAAACAAGCTGTTATTGATAAAGCAAATGCGCAAGAAAGAGAAGCTAAAGCAGAAAAAGAGAAAAAAGAAACATTAGAATCACGATTACAAAAACAAACATTAATATCAACAACATATTCGAGTCTTACAACAAATACTACAATGAATCCTGTTGCACTAAAAGAAGCATATCAGAAAGTTTTACAAGATGATATGATATTTAGAATCGAAGAAAATCAAATTAAAGGATATGAAGTTAGTAATGGAAATAATGTCACATATGTAATTAATGAAGATACTATAAATAAAAGTGTAATGAATTTTTGCGCTAAACTTGAATTAAAAGGAATTAAATACGACGATGGATTAAAAATCGTAAATGCACTAGTAAAAGCATCTGAAAAAAGCAACCCTACAGATATTTTAGAAGCTGCAGGGAAAATTGCGGATAAAATTTCAGAAAAAAACATTACTATTGATAAAACAATTAATTCTATTGAATTAGTTGCAGGAGACAACAGTCCTTATAAAACTGCAAAATATGCAATTATGAATTATATATCTAATTATCCAGAAAAAAATAGTCCGGTAGAAACAACTACTGCAAGTCAACCAGTAGCAGATACAACTCCAAAGATTTCAACATATCAACAAATTTTGAATGATACTAATCAAACTGAATCAGTTAGAAAACTTCTTGTAAGAAGAGCAATGATTGACGAGGTCAAAAGATATGAAGCTACATGAAGTGGAATAAATATCTCAACAGATGCAAAAGATCCTAATTATGAAAGCGTACTTGATTTTTGTTCGTATTTAGAAAAAAATGGATACACATATGATCAAGGTATGACTATTGCAAAATTAATTACTAGTAAGATTACTGATACCGTTACTCCATATGCAGTATTTATTGCATCAATGCATTTTTTAGATGCAACTAAAGATAATCAAATTGACTTTAATACGGAAACTAATTTAATTAGTAGAGCTGACAAAAAAGAACACCCAATCGATGTAAGTGATAGCATTACTTCAATCTTTGCAAAGAAACCAAATCATACTCATACAACTTTGGGTATACAATATTATAATCCACAACCTGCAGTGCCAGTAGCAGTAGCACAACCTATTCAAAAGAAAGGAACCCAACTAGAATATGATGAAGAAGGATTAGCAAGATTAAGAAAAGCAAGAATTGCATCACAAAGACTAAACGAATCATATTCAACAAATAATGTTCATTAGATAAAAAAAGAGAAGAGAAAAAGATAGACGAAAAAACGTCATAAAAAAATTAAACTACAAAAAGTTAAACGAAAAAAAACAACGAGAAAGAAAATAAAAAAATAATAAAAAAGATATACGAAAAAAGTATACTACAAAAATATAAAAAACACGAGGAATGAATAAAATGGAACAAATGCAACAGAAAAAAACAGGATTTATTGATATGCAAAAAATAGGACAAGGTATAGAATCAATACGATCTACAAGACAGCAATTAAATCAGAGTATCTATGAACAACATCAAATGGTATCAAAAGGCAATCTTGAAGAGAAAGTAGATGGAAAATCTAAATTAGATCAAGTTGTTGAAGTCGCAGCAAAGCAATATGAAGCAAAAGTAACAGCATTGTTAAGTGGACTTACTGAGGGGCTTACAACTTATACTAATCTCCTTAATGAAAGTAAAAACTTTAGTACTAAAGAAAAAATAGCTGCAAAATTTAGCAAAAAATGGGCAATTTCCATGAGAGATAAAAGAAGAAGTAGCATGGGAATAAAAGAGAAGTTAGATCAAATGGTAGATTATTCAAATCAAATGTACAGTGAAATTCTAACTATGAGAGAAGAAGCAATATCTAGTTACGCACTTCTTGATGAGAATACTGCAAACATTTTGAAAAAAATTGCTGAATCACAACCGAGAGAAGCTGAACTAAAAGAAAAATTAGATGTAATGGAAGCGCAATATAAAGATTTAGATGCACAATGCAAGATTGCAACACCTGCTGATCAAGTTAAATTAAATGAGCAATTAAGCGCATTATACAAAGAACTGGTCCCAGTAAGAAGCGAGTACAGTGATGTCTCAAACAAATATAGAATTGCACAAGAAATGCATGTACCTGTAAAAACTGCAAGAAATAATTTTGAGAGAATGGTCAATAGTTTTGGTAGCCAAGCATCTTCATTAAGAGAGAAAATTGAAAATGCATCTCCGTTGTATCAAGTATCAGAAACAGCAGTAAGACTTGGAGAATCTATGAAAGGTGCAGAAATTGTAGACCAATCCTTAAATGTTGCAACTGAAGCAAGTGTATTAATAATAGGAGAAGAAGCGGATGCTATAGAGGATACAGAATTAGCAAGAAGAAATATCTCAACTGTTCGTGAACCAATTATGAGAGATTTGCTTACTAAATTAGCGGCTTGTGCAAAAGATTATGACGTAAGAACTGAAGCTATTAGAAGAGGAGCATTGAGATCTGAACAAGAAAGATATGGAGTTCCTACAGAAGAAGCAAAATAGAATAGAAATTATTAAATGATTTTTATTTATTTTTATATTTTTTTAATTTATTTTTATACAAGTAATAATGAAATTATCACTAAGTAAGAGAACAAAAATGAGCGTTGCACCAATAACAGCAGGAAAGGAAATACTTTATCAACCTAAAATGGATACAAGTATGAGATTAGATAGAATTAAAACTCTTCCTGATGAAGATGCAATAAAACATCTAACACAACTTAGCGAGATGATAAAATATCTTGCAAGAACTGTATATAATAAAAAACCAGAATTAGAAGATAAACCGGAATTAGAAAAATTTATGCTTACATTAAGTGGAAGTCTTGAAGCTATAGTATTAAAACATAAAATTAATACATCACTAACAGTAAATAAAGAATTAATGATTCGATGCCAGATAAATGCTGAAGAATCAGGATATCCTACGTTCATAAAAGATTTTCGATTCTTAGATAAAGATAAAAAAGAAGCAAAGACAGAACTAAGCCAAATACCTTCAGACGAGAGATTGGTTGAAGACGCATTATTCAGTATGGCTAGAGGAGTATATCCTACAGATTTAGTTTTAGCAAAAATGAAAAAAAATTATTATACTGCGTTATCACAACTTGATTTTCAAAATGGGTTAAAAATAGACCCTTTCATATTCATAAAAGATACACAAGATTCAAAATTATGCATGAAATATGTATGCAGATTTGATGAGAGAAATGACATGCCTAGATTTTATATGATCTATTTTGCAGTCCCGAGTAAATCATTCCAAAAAAATCAGTGGAAACTTGACATTGACGCTACAATTGCAGATAGTTTTAGAATACTTTCTGCATTTGAATTACCAAATCTTGCAAAAAAAATTGATGAAATAGAAGGAGTAGAGTTACGAAGATTAGATCGATATGACATAGGTCCTTTTTACAATTCATATACTAAAAATGCAGCAAATATACAAGAAATATTCAATTTTGCTAATCCTACAGATTCCATCCTACTCATGAATCAGTATACAGTCCAAAGGATTGGAGAAAGTGAAAGAAAAGGGATAAGAGAAAAATTTAGAGCTATGCTTAGCGGGGAGGAGAATGACGGAATATTCTCACCAGTAATTGCTGGCCCTACATTTGCAATACTTCCTCATAGACTGATTCAGAAAATACAAAATAGAGGACTCCAAATAGGAGATAATGTTAATATGTACGGTATAACAAACACAGGTGGTATAATTGATTGAAGCAAATGCGCCAATAGATATAGGCAAAGATAAAATTGCAGCCTATAAAGAAGATGTAGAGAAATTATTAGTTAAATTTCCATTCCAACAACTACAGCAATCACTTCCGGATCTTATATTAGAAATGGATCCAGAAGAAAGATATGTAATGAGTAATACTGAAAGAGATACTTATATTTCAATAAGGGAAGGAATGCAAGTATTTAGAGCAGTGACTGATATGGTTGGAAATACTGCTGGTTTACAAAATAGATTAATGTCTGTACCGCAAAGTCAACTTGGAACAGATTCAGAATTATCTAGAATACGAAGTTTTACTCATAATTATGCAACATATGTTGCAGCTAATTACATTAAGAAAAAATTAGATGTAATTTTAAAATCGGAAGAGCACCCCTCAGAAGATAAACCAGATATGAGTTTTGCAAGATTGGATTCCAATAAACCAAAAGAAGCTGCAATGATTACAATACTTGCTCCAATTTATGGTATTTTAAGTAAACATAAACTGGATAAAAAAACATTTATCGGACATGCAGATTTCCCGTCTTATGTAAAAGATTATTGCGACAAAATTATCGAACTAACAACTCAAGAAAAAGGAAAACAACCAGATCTTGAAATGAAATCATTGAATGGATATCAATTCAGAATTATGGACGATTTCCTTCAATTACAAGGATTCGAAAATAAATCGGTTGCGTCAATAGAAGTTAAGCAACAGAAATTATCATTCCAACCAATTACTTCCAAAGATATTACTGGAAACCAAAGTGCTAAAAGACAGGTTTCAAGAAATATTGAAAGAGTTTGCTGTTATGATACTAAAGAACAGAAAAATCCATTCCTTGAATTAGGAGGAGTCGATTGGACTACTTTAGGAGACGGTCTTCCTGGAACTGGAAAATCTTCTATGTGGAGATTAGCAATGACTATTCTTCAAGAGAGAGCAGAAGCAATGGGATTAAAATATAATATTTTTTCAGTTGATCAAAGTATCAAAGATGAATTTTATGGAAAATCAGGAAAGATTCTATTAGAGAGAATTGCACCTGCAAAAGATCCAAGCAGTGTATCAATAGGTATCTTTGATGATATCGATATGTTAACTGGCGGAAGCAGAAAGAATGCTCAAGGTGCAGACAATGATATTAACAATATTATTATGCAATACTTAGATGGTATTTGGACTGTTAGACGAGGAAATGTAACTAATTATGCAGCTTCAAACGAGCCTGCAAACCTTGACGGAGCAGTAAGAAACAGAATGAACAACAGATTGCTTATCGATGGACCAATTACTCAAGAAGATTTCGCAGATATGTTTATGCTAAGAATGGGCAAATTCCTAAAATTAGGATTATTACCTATTAAAGAAGGAGCAGGATATGTTCCATTTGCAACACAAGATATTCCAAGAGACGACGGAAAATATGATGCAAAAGATGTTGCAGCATACATGGCAGATGACTTTGCAAGTCAGAAAAATGCAACTGTAATAGACTTCGGTAAATATATGTCTGATTTAAAGAAAAAAGATCAAAGAATAACTGGAAGATCAGCAAATGCAATTATGGAAGCAGTAAAAGGAAGATCAGCAAATTTCGATGTTCCTAGAGAATGGTTTGGGAGCGCAGCGGCATATAGAGATAAACCTTATGCTGAAAAAGTAAAAATGTGCGCAGCTCTTTATCAAAAAATAACTCCGAATGTTTTATTTGAAGAAGCACAAAAGTATTTCGATTCAGAACAAAGATTCAAAGATACAGAAGCTGAAGACCATATTAATGGCGGATATAATTCAAGAGTATGGGATATGCAAGCTGAATTAAGATTTAATGAAGAGCAAGTTAAACTCGGAAATAAGTCTGTTATGGCTAAAACAAAAGTGTTACGAACTTTACTTGGTGCTCTTGAAGATAAGAGGCTAGAAACAGTAAGATTAGCCCTTGAACATGCAGACGAAGAAGATGCAAAGCTTTTAAAAAAATAATTTTTTAATTTAATTTATTTTTATTTCAATAATAAAAAACAATAGAACAAAATATGAAAAACAAAATATTAAATCAAAAAGCGTTGAGTTAAAATGACAAGAACACTAAGATCAGAAGGAGTATTGCACCAAAAACTGTTTAAAGTAGATGGAGAACTAGTTGAACACTATAATCGATCTCTTCAAGCAACTATTGGAAAAACTACTGCACTAAAAGAATTTTATATCGATAAGAGAGGAGACTCTATTGAATTAGAAGCAGAACTAGGAAAACATTTTTTACAAAATGGACCATCTCATAGATATATGATAGTAGTATCTCCTGATCAAATTACAGCACCATTAGTTCATCAAGAATTTTCATTTGATGATAAAATGATTGATTTAGTATATGCTAATTTTATATCAGGAATTAGTGTAGTAACTAGAGTAGACAGTCTTTTTGGAGAAATTAATGATGGAATTGAAAGATTAGATTCATTAGAAGACATATTAGCTGTAAATAATATCGATATTAAATTACAAACACCATCAGGATTTATTGCAAAAGCAGAAGAACAAATTGACTTAGTTCACAAACTTAAAGCAAATCCAAATTTATTAATTGAAGATGATAGTAAAGCTATGAAAAGAATTCATGAGTTAATGACTGAAATTGGAGATGTAAGAGAATATAATATTACAGATATTTCCGTTGAAAGACAGATGGGAAACTTTGCAACAAGACTTTTTGATGGAGCATATATATTCAGAGATGCAGGTTATCCACCCAAAATTGAATTGAAAAGACCAAATGTAAATGGCGAAGGTAGAAGAACTATTAAGATTAGAAGATATAATCCTGATTCAATTAGAGATACTCAAGAAGATAATTCAGAGGTTGAACCTGAAAAACAAACTGTTGTAATCTATCATAAGAATGGACATTCATTTGACAATGGGCCAAAAACAAAATTTATTTCATTTAATCAACCAGAATTAATTGTCAGATTTTTAACTGAAAATAAATATGCTAAATATTCAGAAGATCTTTTAGACCTAAGAATAAAACAGGTTCAAGAGTTAGCATTAGTAAATGCTGGAGTAAATATTGCGAATATGAATGAGAGAGAAATTCAACAAAATGTTCCAAGATATAAACAAGATACTCCAGAAATGATGGCATTATTACATGTTAAAAGAAAACTTGCAAAGGGAATTACTTTTGAGGATGCATGTAAAGCTTCAGAATATGATGCACAAAAATTATTACTAGTTCCAACTAATCGAAGTACTAATATCACAAATAGCTTACTTTCAAATCTTTGGCCATATGACTTTCAAAGAGCAGTTGAAAACGATCAAAGAGGAATAGAAAAGCTTTTCGAAAGATCAACTCCGGAAATGCAAGATTATATAGTAAAAGTATTGAAAACACAAACAGAATAAAAGTACAAAGAAGAATACAAAAACAAATATTAAAATTTTAAATAAAAAATAATAAACACAAGGTGAATAAATATGGAATATAACGCAGCAGCAAATTTAGAAGGACATTTATTAGGTGGAATCGCAACAGCAGTAATTGGATTTTATGCAGGAAGAAAAATGAAACCACTTGCAGATAGAGCAAATGAAGCGAAAGAATGCAGAAGATCAATAGAATATATTCTTGACCACGAAAAAGCATTAGTTGATGCTAAAGCAAATACAATTGAACCTGCTGTTGAAGCAAATGATATTCAATATGCAATAAATGTAGCAAATGTATCGCAATATTTTTTAGACCAAGGAATATTAAAAACTGATAAGCTAAGTTTTGTGAAAAAAACAAAACAACTAGGAAGAGATATTCTATACGGAGATTCTTTTACTTATAAAAATCATTCTGCTGTAGCATTATTTGCAATTATTGCAGAAACAACTGAAACTTTTGTAAGCAATAGGTTTTATGAATTGATTGGACAAGGATCAATGATTCCATCATTAGGATTGAACGTATTACAAATTCCATGTTTTTTAACTGGTATGTATGCAGGACGAGCTGTAACGTATTTAATTCCTAACTCTAAAGAAGAAAGAGATACAAAAAAAGATATTAAGACTTTAATTGCAGGAACAAAAATTGTAGATTTAGTTGCTAGTTATCAACCAACTGAAAATACAAAAAGACAACTAAACGCTCAAGGAATCAGACTTTATGGATCAAAATTAACTTCAGCTGGGAAAAAAATAGTAAAGCAAGTTGCATCTGCAACTGGTACTGTTATTGACGTAGTAGCTCATCATGGAGAAAAAGTTGCAGCTAGAGAAAGAGAAGTAAAAGAAACTAGAATAAAAAGATTTGAAGAAATTACTAAAGGAAGATAA
>CAZKZU010000008.1:0-31822 GCA_964557345.1 uncultured Methanosarcinales archaeon | reverse complement strand
TAATTTAGTGGACCGAGTATTGAATAAACACGGAACGATAAAAATTCCTGTTGAAACACCAAGAAATGGATTACTTGGAAAACTGAAAGAAAAATCGGGGAAATTATTTAAAGATAAATATAGAAAGATTGTTAAAATTGGAGGGGGTATTGTTGCAGGAATAGCAATTACGGGAGCAGCCTTATTAACTTACGATTATTTCACAAAACCACAAGATTATCCTATTAGAGATTTAGTATATGATGCGCAAGAATCTGTTTATTTTGCAGATGATATTCCTGCAGAAGGATCTAGTGATGTAGACAGAGAAGCAATTATTAGCATGAATAAAGGAGATGCGCAAGGAACTAAAGTAGGAGATCTTATTGGAATTGCGAAAATTGAAACTACTCAAACTTCAACTAAATATGAACTAGAGAACAAAAATAAAAATAGAATCGCTTATGGACAAGAAAAGAAAGAAACTGTACAAGGCGGACTAAGATTATTTGGAGCTACTAAATTTATTGAACAATATGCTGAACTTATTGGTGACTCTAGAGAGAAAGAAAAACTTTGGATCTACGAATGGAACGAAGACCGATCACTTAAACACACACAATTAAATGTAATAGAAGACGAAAATGGAAATAAAAATTTTGTAAATGTATTAGATACTTTTAGAGATAACCCTTTTTATGTCATTCCCTTGGGAACATTTGCCGGAGGATTAAAATACCGAGATAAAACTTTATTATCCGAATTTGCAAAAACTCCTGAAAATAATAAGAAGTTTTCAGAACTTATTGAAGCAATTAAAAATTATGATACTACTACTGGAACTTCAGCAAGACAAAGAGAACAATTAGTTAGAAAAATTATTGCACTTGAAGAAGGACTAGATAAAAAAGTGGTTATTTCCAGTCATGAAGACGGAATCATTGATTGGTTCCCTCAAGATTCATCAATATATATTGGATTAGAACCAAATTTAATTCAAAGAGTTTTATCTTGTTTTGGAAAAAATAGTATTGAACAATCAAAATCTAATCCTAGATATCCGACTGAAGATGAAATAAAAAACGTAAATGAAATTCCTTTTCCAAATAACCCAAATAAAGATATTGTAAAAATTAGGGTAAAGAATCATTGGGACTTAATTCCAGGATATATTCCAGGGCTTGCAGCAATTGGAGGTAGAAGTAATCCTTTTACTAGAAGAAATAATGGTGGATACACTATTGAAGATGACAGAGGAGTTATCGCTCAAGTAAAAATACAAGATTTCTGGCTATATTATGGCGATGATTTAGTTTACAAATATTATTTAGATAAAAATGGAGACGGAAAAATTGATTCAGATAAAGAATTAATTGGAAAAGTTTTGTATAATGTCAGCAGATCAGATAAAATCGCAAAAGAAGCAAAAAATAAAAGCGATGGTCCAAGAGATGCAACACTAAGAGTACATTATGCATTTATGGCAGGATCAGATTGGAAGTCAAGATTTGAAGACTTTTATTTATGTAATGCAATTGAATCTACAATGATGGATCAAGTTGAAAGAGGATTTGGAAAACACTCAGAGTTAGGTTTTATCAATCATGCAAGATCAAATATTTTACTTGCAGAACATCAATCAATTGCAAATCTTGCAAGAGTAAGAACTCCGACTAGCACTGCTGTTGCTACATTAGATGCAAAAAGATTATTTAATGCAGCTGGAAGAGATTACATTAATAATTATTTGAAATAGTAATCATAAATACTTTTTGGTTTTATTTTTGAATTCGGATTATTTAATTCACGAATCCTTTCTGTTTCACTTTTTAATCTACCGTAATTATCTCTTAACCAATCTCTAAGAAAACTATCAGTAGCTACTAAGTTTTTATTCGAGTATTTCGGATTCCCAGTAACTTCTCTACCTATCCATTTTGGAGGTTTAAATCTTTCAGCAATATCAACTGTTGGAAATTCAATTTCTGCCAATATTCTTCCTTCTTGATGTCCTTTAAAAAAATCTATTTCAATTGTTCTTCGATTGAAAGGATATAAATATCTGGTTTTCTCTAAATATCCAAAGTTATGTTCTGCGAGCTCTCTAAAATAATCAGGAGATATAACCATTTCATTCTCTTCTCGCTCGATTCCATCTCCGCGTTTTAATGTAAGAAAATGTTCAATATTTACACCATTACCGTCATCGGATTCTTGTCTTCTGACTCTTGCAGAAATTCCATCAACATGACCTAAGTCACAAAAAATATAGGCTTGTAAAATTTCTAATTTTTTACATTTGTCCAAAGATGGAAGTGCGCTGCTATCTTTGATTAAAAATTTTCTTTCTATTTCTTTCATTTTAATTATTCCCCCATTACTTTGTTAACTATGCTTCTATAAACACTTATACACTTTTGATAATATTGTTTTGGTTTACTTTGAGATAAATTATCTAATACAAATTGTGCTCGTTCCTCTGGACTAGAAATAGGAACTCTTATTGGAGAATATCCTAAATCTATGTAGGCTTGATATATTTGTTGGTGAAGACTTTTTGCTTTTGCTTCAGTTTCTTTTCTACAAGCATCATTTTTATAATTTGGTAACATGTCTGGAATAAAGATTTTATCATATCGATTCTTACCTAATAAAAATGCTTCTAGAGGTGCTTCAACATTTCCATCTCTACAAAATGCAATTGAATCACCAATTCCTCTGTCACAAAATGCTAGACCATCTCCTGCTCTTTCCTCATAAGCTAATAGTCGCAATAAATTTTTATATTGAAATTCTGCTAATTTTTTCCAAGGAACACAATCTGATTTCTTTGCTTCTTCTTCAGCAATTATTTCTCTTGCTGCTTCAGGAACTGTTGTATATCCTTTTTGTGCAAGTAATTCAACTAAAGTGCTTTTTCCACAACATGGACCGCCCGTTATTACAACTTTTCTTGCGCTATTCATTGTTTGCCTCCCTTAATTTCAGAAATAATATAGTCTACAACGTTCGGATGATAACTCATCTGAATTCCAGCTTTATTTACCCAATACAAATTGGATAATTTTGTTTGTAACTTTGAGTTTTTACTTAAATCAACAACCGAGTTTTTTAGTTCTGATGGCAAATCTGCAATTGGATAAGTACTATCTTGTCGATCGGTTTTCCAAATATCTGATATCCAATAAGTTCCTCTTTTATCAGAAGTGATTTGTTCGGGTTTTGGATATCCTCTTGCTAACATGGATTTTGAATCTCCAGAATAACTTTGGTACCATAACCTAAAATTTCTTTCAGAAACAACAGCAAAAGAATTAGCTTCATCTTTCTCAACGTTAAGTCGCATAGAATAAGTTAGATAATTTATTGCTTCTTTTAAATTTGTATTTATTGGTTGCTTCTCAAAAAATAAAGAGTCATAACCTGAATCATTAGATCTTTCTGAAGTTCTTCCTCGCCATAATAAATAAAGAACATTTTCAACTTGAACTAATTTAGTGTGTCCAGTAAATCCTTTCCAGTAATAATGACCACCACCGCTTGCTTCTCCAGTAGTTATAGTAACATCTTTTTGTAATTTTAGCTTTTTTCCTTCAGTTCCAAAGTTTTTGAAAACTAAGTCCAAAGCTTCGCTTGGCAATACTAAAGTTTCCAGATTTTTTGTCTTTACCATGATTATCTCCCTTCTAATATATAGAGAGAGTTGTATAATAGATATACTTTAGTGTAAATTTATTGTCCATATAGTTGTACTATTAAAAATTAGGTCTATTTTTGACCATCAGGATATCTTTTCAATATTGCTTCTTTATGATTTATCCAATAATCTCGCAGTTCCTCTAAGTCTAATTTTCTTCTTGGATCTTTTGTTTGATCTGGAACTATTTGAAGTAATAACCTAATTATTTCATAAGGAATTAAGTCAGATCTATCTATAATTCCTGTTATTCCTGCTTGCTCCATAATTCTTGTCGAGTAAGCAATGTTTTCTGCTTCTCTAATAACACGATTTGTATAATCTTCTAAGTCTGTCATTTTATTATTTACCTGCTCTCCTGCTAAAACAATATGTATTAAGTCTTTTTTGAAATTCTTTATCAAATTTATATTCTGTAAGTAGTTCAAGACCATCATCTTCAGATATAGATTTTGTATTTTTTCCTTCTAAGAGATATTCTCTACTTCGTTCTCGAGAAATTAATTTTTTTGTCAGCCAGTTAGAATAACGATTTATATTTAGAGCTGTAAGTTTTCCGCCTTCTATTTCACTCATTACCTTTTCAATATTCTTTTTTTCTTTTTCTTTTGTGAATGCAGTACTTTTTTCTAAAAATATACTTTTTAAATAATCTATCTCTTCTATTGTACGATGATCTATTTTAAATGGAATTGAATCATTTTCATAATCAACTTCATTATCTCCCAAAAAGAATAACTCTAATTTATTTCCGCGAACCAATGAAGAAAGTTCTTTTAATCGTGCATATGCAACAGTAGGTCTTAAACCATTTACTCTCTTTAAGATATATCCGTTAATGCAATCTCTATGAACCTCACTTAACCAATCTAAACTCTGATACCAATCTTTCTTTTGTGTTTGAGTCATTTATTGTCTCCTAATATTTCTAGTTAGCGCATCTATATGCCCTAAATCAACCCGATCAGGTAAGCTACTTAAAGAAATAAGATAAAACAAGGGAGTTAAATGCAATGGTTTTGGATCCAAAGAATAAGGGTATCCTTTTTTCGCTAGTTGTTCTATTTCTCGAATAACTTTTTTAATAGACCCACCCTTTCCAATTTCAAAACCTAAAAAAGTTTTACTCCAATGAGAGCAAGAACAATAGTCCCTTTTATAAACTCCGAATATACCACCGCTATTCATTTTTATATCTTGATAATCTAATAATTGTACTTCATAATTTGAATGATTTTCTGTTTTTTCTAACCAAGTGATTTTAAATCTTTCTAGCGGAGTGTATGACTTAGCCAATTCTCTAAGTCTAGAATTCTTATTATTTATCTTAGCGTGTCGAGAGTAAAATTCTTGCCGAGCTTGTTGCAATCGTACATAAGTCGGATTTTCATTTAAATCTTTTTGTAATTCGGATTCTAATAAACTTACTTTTTTCGACATCACTTTCGTGATTTCTTCTAATTCTTTTTTTTCTTCAATATCCCATGTATAATCATCTGCCATTATATTTTCCTCCTACATCTAGGTGATTCAACATAAAGCTAATTCTCTCTTCAGGAGGTAAGACTGGGACAATAATTGGATTGTAACCAAATTTCTTATATGTAGAAATCATTAGTTCACCTATATATTTGGCTTTGTCTTCATCTTCCCATCTGGCTTCATCTCTATTATAATTCGGCAATATCTCTAATAAGAACACCTGAGCATATCTATTTTCTGCATTTTTTAATATAATATCTGGAACTGGTATATTGTCTAAAATAGAATATGCATAACCATCAACCAAGCTTCTATCTAAAAAAACAAAACCTTCGTTTAATTTTTCCTCTATATTATATTGTAGATTTGAGAGAGTATTTTGAAATTTGGATACGTTTTTCCAAGGCAAACAATCACTATCTTTGCTAACTTCTTGTCCTATTAGCACTCTAGCCGTTTCAGGGACTATTTGATATCCTTTTTTTGAAAGTAAATTTATAGAAGTGCTTTTTCCACTATTAGGTCCGCCTGTTAAAACAATTCTTTGTAAACTATTCTTATTTATATGTATTTGAGTATTTACCATATTATACAAGAGACTTGTAGAATAGATATATATTTGTGTGAATATATTGTCCGCATAGTTGTACAAGTCGAAAAGTATATAAATAAGAGAATACATACAACAATATTATATAGGTAAAAATCAGAGGTATAAAATGCTAACTCCAGATATTGTAAAAAAAATTGAAGATTTTGTTCATCAAAAGCCCAGATCTGTCGATGAGATTGCAAAGATGCTTAATAAAAATTGGAGAACTGCAGACAGATATATCGATGAAATTATTAAAGATATTGGAACTATTAATACTCGTGTTTTTAGAGAAGGAACTCGAGGAGCATTAAAAGTGGTATTCTATGCTGGACTAGAAGGTGCAAGCCATTCTGTGTTCCAAAAACAACTTGAAGAAGATATCGCTCGAGGGAAAACTAAATATGATTTTTCTACATTCGACATTTATCAATATATCCCTACTGGAAAAAAAACTGCGGAATACATTAAGACTAAAAAGGATGATGCATACAATGAAAAATTTGCAGAAAAACTTTTAGCGGCTAAAAATCAAGTTTTATTTTATTCTGGAAACTTGAGTTTTATTAATGATCGGTTTAATAAAGGAACTTTATTTGATGTCATCGAGGAATTAGTTAAAAATAAAATATCTGTTAAAGTTATGTGCAGAGTAGATTTTCAAGGACTAAAAAATATTGAAAAACTATTATCATTAAATCATAAATATGGAAAAGAGTATGTTGAAATAAGACATAGAGATCAACCACTTCGAGGAGTTGTTGTCGACAATAAACTTGTACGATTAAAAGAACATATTAGAAGTAGCGATAAGAAAAATGAAATGTCTGAAGATGCACATACATTCTACACAATACACGATAAAGATTGGGTTGAATGGTTAGCAAAAGTATTTTGGAAAATGTTTTCTTTTTCAATCAGTGCTAAAAAAAGAATTGATGAAATTAGAAAAATCTCTGAATACAATTAAGTGAAATAGTAAAGATATTTATAACAGAGTTATATATCAGACTTAAACTTCATCAACAGGCGCAGATTTAACTTTAGCTTTTCTTTTTACTTTTACTGGAACTGAAGTACCTTCATCGGAAGAAGGAACACTAGATTTATTTTGTTTTTCTAGCTTAGCTTTCTTTTTATTTTCAGCAGTATCCTGTTTTTTAACAGTATTAAATATTCTCTGCGCTAAAGTTACTGGATTTTTGGCTTTTCTATACTCAGGCATATCGCCAATAATATCGGCATAATAATTATTACTATCATAATTTGGAGGAAGAATTTTTTCATTTTTAGCAATTGCTTGTTTTAAATACATCAGTTGACCTTTTAGAATAGTATCTCGTATAGGCTCAGGATGAGTGGAATTCCATTTCTCAAGACGTTCTTCAATTTCAGCATAAGTCCAGCCAACACAATTCAAAAAATTTTTAAGAACAAATAAGGCTCTTTTTTTACCATCAGATATTTTTCCTTCTAACATTTTCTTTATTGCATCAGGAAAGTTTGCTTCAGGAATTTTTTCTTTTATTGCTTCAAATTCAATTTGAGCAGCAGATTTTGTTTTTTCTTCTTTTAATTTTAATTCTATTTCTGTTTTAAAGAATTTTTCAGGATCAATATTTGCATCAATTGATTCGATAAACAATTTATGAGCTTCACCAAATACACTTGAAGTTCTGTCTAAAAATTTATACCTTGAAAAAACTTTGTTTTCTATTTTCGCAATGGCTTTTTGAAATAATAAGATTTTGTCAGGATTAATAGGAATTGAAACCATACCACTTTTTTCATTTACTGAATAAGTCATTCTATACAAATGCCTTGATGAAATCAATAAGGTGTCTACTTCAATTATTTCTAGTGGATCTAATTCATCAGCACCGCTTTTTTTATTAAATTTAATCATTTGAGCTCGAGGTTTATGAAAAATAGCTTCTACTTGATTATAATAAGCATCCTCACCATATTCTTTTTTTAGCATTTCAGTTACTGCTTCAGTTGCTCTATCGTGTATTTTTTCAAGTAAGTATGCAGCTATTTTTCTTGGCATATTAGGAAAATCTTTTTCAAAACCTTTCGGAAAACTTTCTTGAGGAACTCCTATATGAAACCCTTTATTTCCAGAAAATTTTACACTTACATTGTTAACGCCATTTGCTTTTATTTCTTGAACTAATAGATGAGTGATAAGTTTACAAATTTCCCAATGAGGACTATCGATATCAATAATTAAATCCCAGCCACTTCGTAGCGCTTCTTGCTTTTTCTTATCCATACCTGCAACTAAGCCCATGGAATTGCTCCAACTTTCTTCAGAAACGTGAAATGAGGTAACACCTTTTTTAACTTGTAAAGTTATATCATTATCATATTCTATGAAATCAGGCCTTTTACCATAACCAACACCACCAAAACTGCCAACTACTTCTTTATTAGGAGCAGCTTCAAGCAAAGCATCAATAATTTCTTTTCTACTATAATGCTCAGTAATCTTTGCTCGCAGTTCATCAGATATCTCTAAGTAATCAGCCATTACAAACTTAAAAGAAGGGGATATTTATATAAGTTGAGAATTCATAATGCTATTTCATAGTAACTATTAAAGTAAATTAAAACCATTTTCAGAAAGAGACTACTTTATCTGCAATAATTGGCATGCTTGTTTTAGTTCTGCAACACTCATTTGACCTGGGGCAGAAGATTTACCATCTTCTAATGAGGCAAATGTTAAATAACTGCCGTATAAAGGACCAAGAACTCTTGTAATTACGCCATATTGACCCATACAAATCCCAATAATATCTCGATTTGCATTATGGACTAATTCTAGCATCCTTAAACTATCCTCATAACTATTAGCTTTAGTTGCAATTTTAATTATATCTGGATTCTGGAGTGCAATTTTATTATAAATACCATTTAAATCATCAGGCGTGTATTCGAAATTGTGGTGTGAAACAATAATTTTTGTTGAGTGTTTTTTAAAAGGAAAATAATAATCTGATTCTATATCAACATATTCCGCACCTAAACTAATTGCTTCCTGTAAATAAGATATCCTTTTTTCTTCAGTACCTTCAAATCTACCTCCTTCAAATTTAGTTCTATTAGTAACTATTTTAGGAAGCGAAGAATGTTTTAGCAATTGGGTTAAATGTGGATTTGACATAAAGTCTAATCTTAATTCGAGTATATCAGCAACTTTTTCAGCTTTATCTATATCCCTTAATGCATCAGCCATGGATTCTGCAATTATTGGTATTACTACTCTCATAAGAAGAGGAAATAAATTATCCTATAAAAACCTACCGCTTAATGCGTACTAACTGTATTCTTAAGGGAAAGCAGGAAACTTTATAAACGTAATAAGCTTGGTAATAGTATTATGAAAAATACATATGTTACTGCGTTGATTTTATTTATCTTAGGAATAATTGTTTCTATTATCAGCTGGATACCTATTTTTGGCTTAAGAACTGGATATGGTGCACTAATTATTGGATATCCTCTTATAACCATAGGAATTATTATATTTATAATTAGCTGGATTTTTGGGAAATTTAAGCCTACTAAAAAATAAGCACTAGTTTTTCTTAAGTATAACTATATAATAAATTAATATATCTAAAATAATTAAAAATGGAAATATTATCTCAAATACTTATGGTTCATTAATAGTTCTTTCTGCTACATGTTCATCGTAGTATATTTTAATGACTGAATAAGTTATAGCAATAATTAATGGACCTAAAACTACACCTATTATTCCGAATGCAATAACTCCTATATATACACCTACAAGCACTGCTAAGAAGTTCATTTCAGAAACTGAGCTTACAATAAAGGGTCTTACTAAATTATCAATATAGGAAACAATTACTGCACCCCAAATTAGAACTCCCCATCCTGCAAATGAGTCTCCTGCAATTAATAAGGAAAGCCCGACAGGAACCCAAACTAAAAATGCACCTACTATTGGGAAAAAAGATAAAATAACCATTACAAAACCTAAAAATAATGCATTAGGAACACCAAATATCAGAAAACCAACATATCCTGCAAAGCCCTGAATTAAAGCTATTAATCCTTGACCTAAAAAAAGAACATTAATATCTTTTTTAATTTCTTTTGCAAGAAGTATTTTATGAGTTTCACTCATCGGTAAAAATGCTTCACAAAATTTGTAAATCTTTTTTCCATGAATAAAAAAGTAGTACATAAATACTAGTGTAAATAAAACTTGAATAATAGTTAAAACAAGTACACTAGATACATATTGAAGAGCAGACCAAAAACCAGCTTTGACTTTTGAAACAATAGTAGAAATAAGATTAACTATTAAAGAATCATCTACGGGTATATTAAAATAAGAAGCTATTCCAGAAGTAGCTGATTTTAAATTTGAAAGCATCTTCTCAGAAGAATCACCAGTTATGTTATTATACATTCCAAGACCTTCTGAAACTAATCCGAATATAACTAGAATTAAAGGAATTATTACTACAATACATAAAATAATCACGGTTATAAACGAACTTAATCTCGGACTTTTAATTCTACCAAGAATTTTGTTATACAAAGGATAACATATTATTGAAAGTAGAATTGCTGTTAAAATAGAAGTAATTAAACTTCTAGCAAGATATGAAATATATAATGCTAATGCTAAGATGAATATGAAAAGAACAGACTTTGATTCTTGTTTTAACTTAAACTCCATAACCTATCCTTGAATAGTATAATTATAAAGTTTTTGGATATATGAGAAGCAGAATA
This sequence comes from uncultured Methanosarcinales archaeon, assembly GCA_964557345.1. GTDB lineage: Archaea > Nanobdellota > Nanobdellia > Woesearchaeales > DATGWN01 > CAZKZU01. The sequence continues at coordinate 21,296 of CAZKZU010000008.1, read as the reverse complement.
TATAATGTACTGTAAATAAATCAAGGTTTTTCATTTATGGCGGTTTTCTTTAGAACTTCTTCCATAACATCAGCTTCTTTTAGATCTAAACCTCGCTTATTGAAGAATCTTACAACATTACGCACATCTCTTTCAAGATATTCCCTGGCATGATAGTCTTTTGAGGAAGTTGCTTGACTGAAGTCAATTAAAACTGGCTTTTTGTTATTATAAAGAATGTTAAATTCAGATAAATCGCCATGAACCATTTTTGCTTTTCGTAAAAGAATTTTCATTTCATTAATTACATCTTTACTACAATTTTCAAGCTCCGCATAATCTTTGAATTCTACGTCTTTAAGTTTAGGAGCTACTTTGTCGTTTCCGATAAATTCTTCTATTAAAACGTTTGATCGATTAATTATTGGCATTGGAACATTACAACCAGCCTCTCTTGCGATAAGAAGATTTCTATATTCTCGTAATACCCATGCAAAGACAATTTCTCTTCTTCGAGGCTTTATAGAAGGATATCTTGGATCGTCTCTTAAATATAAATACATTTTATTGAAATTACAATTTTCTAATCTATATATTTTAACAATAATAGGTTTTGCATCTTTATATGCAATAAAAACATTAGCTTCTTTTCCCACTTCTAACTCGGATTTTAATTCATCATAATGGCCTTGACCTTCAATATGTTCAAGAACTTTAAGAGTAAATTCATCAAAAACGTTTCCATATATTTTCCAATCTCCTTTTGATTTATCAACCATGTATATAGTATGAAGAAAAAATGGATATTAAAAAGATTCTGTGAAATATCATCGAAATATTTAAGATTAAATCTAACACAATAAAAAGTACAGCGTTTATTTATAAATGAACTAAATTAAGATAGAATAAAAAACATAATAACATTAATAAATAAATGCCAAAGAACAAAAACAATGGATTACTTCAAATTAAAAGACATAGGAATTACTACTCAAATAACTTCCAACATTATGAGAATGTACGGGTTTGCTATGCTTATTCCTGCATTTATTGCATTGTTCTTACTTGATATTCATTTTGCAGTTATTTTTTTTACAGTTGCGATATCTTCAATAATTATTTTTACAACTATTAAAAAAATGCTTAAAGAAAAAGAATGTTTGTACAGGCATTCAATTGTTGCAATTGTTTTTAGTTGGATTTTAGTGGGAATTATATCAGCAATTCCGTTATGGTTTTATGGGATGACTTTTATTGATGCGCTTTTTGAATCAATTTCCGGATGGACTGGAACAGGACTAACTATGATTCCTGACCCAGCAACACTTCCAGTTATTATTAATTTTTTTAGAGCATATATTCAATGGGTGGGTGGTTTTGGAATTGTTGTTTTAGTTCTTTTGATTTATGAAAAACCAAAAACTGCGCAAAATCTTTTTTTAGCAGAAGGTCGAATCGAAGACTTTTATTTTGATATGAAAAAAATTGCAAGAGCAATTGTAATTATTTATTCTGCATATACCGTTGTTGGAATAATCGCTTTAAAATTAATTGGACTTTCTTGGCTTGATGCTTTTGTGCATACAATGACTTCAATTGCAACAGGAGGGTATTCATCTAATGCAATCGGTATTGGAGTATATGGTAATGGAGCTATATTAATTGGAATTGCACTTATGTATATTGGAAGCATTAGTTTTTTGAAACATCATCAGTTGCTTACTGGCAAATTTAAAGCATTTTTTTTCGATCCTGAAATCAGATTTTTCAATATTGTAGTTTTAATTACAACAATTATTATTTGTTTTGAACTTTTTTTAACTACTAAAAGTAATTATTTAGATGGACTTTTTTATGTAATATCAGCAATTTCTGGAACTGGAGCAGGAACGCCTTTTACAATTAATATGATGGCGCCAGTATCAATATTTATTCTAATATTATTAATGATTTTTGGAGCTACTTATGGCTCAACTACTGGAGGAATAAAAATATGGCGTATAATTATTCTTTTCAAAGTCATTGCTAGAGAAATAATTAAACCATTTTATCCAAAAGGAACTATTCTCAACATCAAAATAGGAGATAAAATTATTCCAGATGAAGATGCATTAAGAGCAATAAGTTATGGTCTTTTGTATATCACTTTTATCATTATTGGAAGTTTAATATTTACACTTGCTGGATATAGTTTAATTCAAGCATTTTTTACAGTTGCTTCAGCTCAAGGAAACGTAGGTCTGAATATAGTCTCTGTAAATTACTATAATATGTTGCCGTGGCTAAAGTTTCAACTTATTCTTCATATGATAATTGGAAGAGTTGAAATAATCCCTTTTATTGTAATGTTAAGGAGCATTTGGGGTAAATAAACTTTAAAAATAGGATACTTTAACTAAAATATATTATAATCGAAAATAAATGAATATTATTATAATTAATGATTTAATGATACTGAGGAAATAAAATGAGAGTAATAATTGCTGGTGGAAGTAAATTTTCACACGAAATGATTGGAAAATTGCTAATTAGAAGTATAAAAAAACTTGTAGTAATAATTGAAGAAAAAGAAGAAGCAATGGAAATTAGCAACAAGTATCCTGATGTAATGGTTGTTAATAATGATCCATTAAGTCCTGAAGTTTTAGGAGATTTGGATCTTGAAAATTGTGATGTTTTTGTCTCAGATACTGGTAAAGAAGCATCTAATTTAATCGTTGCACTTTATGCACAAAAACATGGTGCTAAAAAAATATTCGTTAGAATTACTAATCCAAATACTAAATCTATTATTGAGAAATTAGATATGATTCCTATTGATGTTAATGAGTCTGCATCTCATGATGTAGTTCTTTCTATAGCTGAACCATTAGTTGCAAGTCTTGTCGGAGTTGGTGTAGGAGAATATGATATCAGAGAAAAAGATGTTGCAGATTTTTCAAATCTAATTGGAAAAAAAGTAAGAGATATTGAAGGATCTAGTTTTGCAGTTATGGCAGTTTTCCAAGATAATAAATTTGAGATTTCAGCCAGTACTGTTGTCAAAGAAGGAGCAAAACTTATCTTACTTGAAGAATCCGGAAATGAAGATAAAGTAAATAAACTTCTTAAGAAACTTAAGTGAATACTTAAACTAAAAATCAAATAAATCATTTACTAAGAAATTATATTAATAAAAAAATAAAAAAAATAAGCAAATGCTTATTTAGATAATTCTTCAGCTGAAATCAATGATGCTCTTGCTCTAGTTCCTTCAACAACTGTTAAACCAATTGCTACTTTAACTCTAGCGTCATCACAGATTCTTGCTAAATTTTGATCAATGTTACCATCAACTGCAATTGCATGTACACTTCCTTTTAAGCTACTTAATGTTGAATCAAGTTCACTTAAAGGTACTTTTCCAAGTACATTTGCATTTTCATCCATTAGACATGCGCCTTTAGTTCCTAAAAGTTCCTGTAATGAAGTATTATATGCTTCTTTTTCAGTTTCATTTAATACTTTCTTTTTTTCAAAAGCAGGTCTTTCTTCAAATCTGTCTTGTCTTTCTGGTCTGTCCCCTCTGTTTTCCATTCTGGGATCTCTTCGATCAGGACCATTTCTCATTCTGTTATCAGGTCTGTCTCGGAAATCTCGTCTTTCATCAGGTCTATTTTCAGGTCTACCTTCGGGTCTATTTTCAGATCTCATTTCAGGTCTGCCTTCAGGTCGAGCATTATTTTCTCTTCTATTGTCTACTCTGTTATCAGGTCTGTTATTTGGACCATAGTTTCTTTTACTAAAGTTACCATGTTCTTTTGCAGTATCTCTTGATGCCATTTCTGCAACTGCTTGGTCAGGAGTTAATTTTCCTCTTAAAGCTTTATGAATTTCTTTTTGAGTTAATTCTTCAACTTCTTTTCCATCTGGTGCTCTTGCGATAAAGTCAATTTCAGCTACAGCTAAAAGCTCTTTAGTGTTAAGATCTCCACCTCTGTCTCCATCTACGAAAACAGTTAATGTCTTTCCTTTAGATAATTCAACTATTGTTTTAGGAACACTTGAACCATTCATAGCAATTACGTTTTTGAAACCATATTTTAATAGGTTCATAACATCTGCTCGTCCTTCTACAAGAATTATTTCTTCACTTTCATCAATTGCAGGTCCTGCTGGTAATTTATCTTCACCATATTCAACTGCTTCTTGCATTCTTACAGATGCATTTACTGCTTCTGCAATTTCAGTGCTGTCAGGAAGAACTTCATCCATCATTCCTCTTAGTAATTCTTTAGCTCTTTCAATAACTTGAGTTCTCTTGCTGATTCTTACATCTTCAATCTTTTGAACATGAATCTTTGCATTACATGGACCAATTCTTTCAATTACTTCCATTGCTGCTGCGATAATTGCTGTTTCAGCTTTATCTAAGCTACTTGGAATAGTAATATCTCCAGAAACTTTACCGTTTTTTACAGTAGTGTTAACTTCGATTCTACCAATTCTACCTGATCTTTGTAATTCTCTTAATTCTAAATCTGCACCAAGAAGGCCTTCTGTTTGACCGAAAATTGCGCCGATTACATCTGGTTTTTCAACTGTACCATCAATTTCAATAGTTGCGTAAACTATATATTTTCCACTTACTGGACTTATTTTTCCCATTTTAATCAATCTCCTTTTATTTGTTTATTATTTTGTATAAGAAATAAGTCTTTTGCATTATAAGAAGTAGCATCACAAAGGTCAAAACTTCTTTACGCTTTTTGCTTCTCTGCCCGTTGCTGGGGGATGCCCCATCCGGGGAAGCAGGGCTTTTAAAACCCACATTGAAAGTTTTGAAGGTGCTACTTCTTATTTTATCATGACTTATTTCTTATTTTTTATTTTGTATAGCTTTTTTATGCCATAACAAGCTTTTTAGTTTAAACTAAAATAGCTTTTTTTGTCAAATATTAAATCACTCAGAAAAGAAACTAAAATCCTTCATACACAATATATTATAATCCTTAATTTATCCTTTTTTATTGATAATCGTAAGGACGTGATGAGCGTGATAAAGCTAAAAGCTTTGTTTTTTTCTGAATAATCTATAAGTGCAACGTTGTTTGAACTTTTCTAAGGTTCAATTTTATCTGCCTTAAACTGTATTTATAAATTTTATTTTTGAATTCATTGAATAAATTGGTTATTCACGGTCATTATCCAAATCGTTCGTAATTTTATAAATATGAGGCCCACAACACTAACCCCTAGGATCATAGCTTGGCTTAGCCGTAAGCTCTGCTAGGTACTCTCAGGGTGGGCACCTTATATATTAGTAATAGGCTGGTGTTTATAAAAATTGCTTTTTTAGACATATATGTAAAAGAAAACTTTTATATATGCGCAATATATACATATATATGTGATATACATATGGTACAAGCAGTAATAAACATTGATGAAAACACTAACCGAGTTTTGAATATTGTAAAAGCAAAGTTTGGTTTAAAAGACAAATCTCAGGCAATAAATATGGTTGTAAATGAGTATGAACAGTCTATGTTAGAACCGGAATTAAGGCCGGAATATAAACTCAAATTAGATAAAATATTAACAGGAAAACATTTTTCTAGAGAGGAGCTTGAGAAAGAGGTAAATTAATGTACAAAGACCTTTATAGTGAAGAAATCGTTAAAAAACTCGCTAAACTTAAGAAAAAAGATCCAGTCGAATATTCACAGATTTTCAAAAAAATAGATTCTATTTTAGAAAATCCTGACCACGAATATAAATATTTGACTCATAACATGAAAGGGCTTAATAGAGTTCACTTAGGACATTTTGTTTTAGTTTTTAGAATTGATCACCATAATAAAACAATTTCTTTTGAAGATTACGATCACCATGATATTATATATAGATAATATTTCTTATGTGTAAGAATTTTCGTTTTGAATGTATGAATCTTTTTAAATATCTAATAATTACTCCTTTGTAATGAATATAATTGCCTTTATTTAAGGCTGAAAAAGTAATTTTGATAGATTAATGAGACTAAAATGCAACAATACAGAGAAATTGTGACCAGCGCACTTGCAGGAGAGCGAAGAATTGAAGGTGAAAGAACTAATGCTGGAACTATTGGTCAAAATATAATCTATAAAGAATGGGACTTGAATGAAAGATTCCCCGTTCCAACTATTAGACCAATTGCATGGAAAATGCTTCTTGGTGAAACTTTATCATTTTTACACGGAGATACTAATATTAGAGAATTCTTGAACAGAAAAAGTACATTTTGGACTCCTGATGCTATGAGACATAATTATAATAATATTCTTGAATCTGGACTTATGACTGAGCAAGAAATTAAAAATGCTCAAGCAAAAGTAGCAACTGCTAAAGAAGTTATGTTATCAGATTTGCCGGCAGATAAAAGATGCTTTGATGCTAATGAATTGTTATCAGAGTCTTTTGAACTTATGAAAAGATATGAAAATGAAATCAAAAAATCAAACGATTTCGCTAAATTAGCAGGAGATATGGGCCCAATTTATGGTGCTGTTTGGAATGGAAAATATCCTGGCGCAGTAATTTCTCAACTTGCTGAAATTGAAAAAGACTTAAAGAAAGGCGGAAATTCTAGACGAAATATTTTTTCAGGATGGCAACCAGATTTACTAAAATCACAAGCATTACCGCCTTGTCATTTACTTACTCAAATATTAGTTAGACCTGAATCTAAAAAATTAGATCTTGGAATGTATCAAAGATCAGCAGATACAATTCTTGGAGTAATTCATAATATTCCACAATATGGACTTATTGCACAAATATTTGCACATACTCATGGATATAAATTAGGAAAATTAGGGATTACTTTTGGCGATTATCACGTATACATTCCCCATATTCCGATTGCAAAAGAACTTCTAGAAAGACCAATTAAAACTGATAATGCAAGACTTGAAATAAAAGTTAAAAGAGAATCAATTACTCAGTACGAACCAGAAGATTTTGAATTAGTTGGATATCAACCTCATGAGAAATTGCCTTATAGAATTCCTATGTTTGGCGGATTATTCTAAGAATTTACTTATATATTGTTACTAAAAGTATACTGCCTGCTTATGAGCCATTTTTACGTATTCATGTATGGAGCAACGACGAACGCATAGTGAGGAGTGTGGCGACCGCACTCAGGCGAATGCCGACAAAAAGAAGAAGAGCGAATTGGCAGTATACTTTCAGAGGATTTTTTACTTACTGCAAAGAAAAATCAAATCAATATTATAAAAAAGATAAATACTTTTAAAGGAAATAAAAAGCACTATTGTGTAATAGGTATACTAAAATGAATCTAGCAATAATCGTAGCAATGGCGGATAATAGAGTTATTGGTAAAGATAATGCAATTCCTTGGTATATCCCTGAAGATTTTAAACATTTTAAGAAAATTACTGACGGGAACACGTTAATTATGGGTCAAAATACATGGTATTCAATTCCTGAAAAGGTGCGACCTTTCTCGAATAGATATAATATAGTTATTAGTCCTGAATTACCAGAAACACCTGGAATTGAAATTGCAAGAAGTATACCGCAAGCAATAGAAATTGCTAAAGCTCACAACAAAGAAATATTTTTTATCGGCGGAGCTAGTATTTATGAACAAACACTTCCATTAGCGAACATATTACATATATCTTTTGTTAAAGGTAAATTTGAGGGAGACAGATATTTTCCCGAGATTAAATCTGAAGAATGGAATGTAACTCACGAAGAAGATAAAGGACCTTTTTTATATAAAAAGTTTGAAAGAAAAGTTTGAATTCGAATATAGAACAATAATTAAATTAATGCTTTTAAAATAGATTGTTTTTAAGTGGGGCTTAAAAATAAAAATAATACTTTGGAAACCAACAACTATAAACATAAAATTGATCTGAAAAATCCTTTACTTCGACCTTCTATTCTTATTACATACGAAGGAGGAGATTTAGTTGGAAAAGGAACTCAAATTAAACTTCTAGTTGAAAGACTAAAATCAATAGGATTAAACGTTAATGCCGAACATTATGAACCTGGCTCGACATTAAAAGCAGAAATTATCCGAATGATTTTAAAAAATAAACAAGATACTGAATTTGTATTTCCTGGAGATTTTATCAATACTTTTGACTTAGAATTATATCAAAATGAATTTGAAAATGAACCTGTACCGGCAATCGCAAAAACATATATTCAACTTGCAATGAGTACAATTGGTATTGGAGTTAAATACGATTTACTTGAATTTTTATTAACTAATTCTTACGAATCATTAAAAGATCCTTGGAGTGGAAATAAACGAATTCTTTCACTTAAACAAATTGTTGAAGACGCAAAACAAAATGGAACTGCAATTGAAGAAAGAAGGATGGTGCCAAGAGACCAAATCCTATCTACTTTTTTTACTAAAGAAAAATTAGATCCTCAAGCACAAGCGTATTTATTTTTTGCTGCAAGAAATTTCCTATATTCGAATGTTATTAAAAAACTACTTAGACAATATGACGTAGTAATCTTAGATAGATCAAAAGACTCGACGGCAGTTTATCAAGGATATGCACAAGACATCAACCTTTTGCCTTGGATTAGAGAAAATAACATGATTGCAACAGAAGGAATTGTTGCAGATAAAACAATCGCACTATATATTCCAATTGAAGAACAATTAAGAAGAAAGAAAAATAGAGATGCAAAAAGAGGACAAGAGCATATAAAAGATTTCTTTGATGAAAAAGAGCAAGGATTCCACGATAAAGTTAGAAATGGATATTTAGCTGAAGAGAAATATTATGCAAGCCTTCCAGCAGATAATCCTGAGCACAATAGAATTGCAAGTGTGAGCGGAGTAGGAGATGAAAAAGAAGTTTTTAGCAAAGTTTGGAAAAAATTATATCCAATTATTGAAAAAAAATATCCTCAGAATATTCTTAAAGAAAGTAATGAATATAAGATATAATTTATACTTTATACTCATATTGATAGATAAAAATGCTTAGAACAGCTAAATCTTTATTAACTTGCATAACAGGCTAATAGATATATAATAATAGGATTAACCATGAACGGAAAACTAATTATTATAGATGGGCCAAAAGCTGCGGGAAAAGATACTCAAGCAGAATTACTGCGCAATAAATTAGAAGAAAATGGCCATAAAGTTCTATTTGGTTTGTACGAACCAGGTTCTGTTTCAATTAAAGCGGAAATTTTAAGATTTATTTTGAAAAACCAACTTAATACTGAGTATAGATTTCCAGGAGACTTTGCAAAAACTTTTGATTTTGAAAAATATCAAAAAGAAATCCTTTCTGAAGTTTTGCCTTCAGTTGCAAAAGAATATCTCGAAAGTGCTATTAACGATTTATCAGATGCCTATCGCGCAAAGCGAACTATATTACAATTTTTAGTTGAGAATAAAAGAATTTTCAATTCAAAGCTATGTCCAGTATTTTCTAGAAAACCTAAAATTGAAACTCTTCAAGACATATTAAAAAGAGAAAAGCTTCCACCATCAGCTCAAGCGCAAATTTGTTTTGCCACAAGAAACATAGTATATACCAGAATTGAGGATCTATTAAAACATAACTATGATTTTATAATATTAAATAGATCAGCTGAATCAACTACAGTATATCAAGGATATGCACAAGACCCAAGTAAAATTAGTCAGATTAGACTAGAAAATTACAAAGCAACTAATCATATTAGACCATTTATAACTTATTTAATCGATATTCCATCAGAAATATCAGTTCAAAGATTCGAAGAAAGTGGATCTGAAAATGATTTTTTTCAAAATAAAATTTATGAGGATCCTGATTTTTTTCAAAAAATAAGAGATGGATATATTGAAGAAGCAAAATATTTCCAAAATATTAAAAATAGCCATTTCTTGAAGAAAGATATTGTTTTAATCGATGGAACTACGGGAAGTGAATTTGGTAAAGAAGAGAGTATGAGAATGGTTCACGAAACTATATATGGATTATTAATGGATAAAATCAATCAGCAGAAATAAACTATTCTAAATTATTAGCAACATTGTTATTATCTATAGCAAATAGGGCTCTAGCTAATCGACATAATGATGCAAGATAATGATAGACTCATAACTAGAACGATTAATCTACATAATGATTAAGAAAAATTATAATAAAAAAATAAAAAATATTAAGGATCGTAAATACTTACTTCTTCTTTTTCTTTTTCTTTCCGCCTTTTCTGTTCATTAAAACTTCAGCAACATTTCCAGCTTTATCTACAAAGTACATGAAACCTGCTTTTTTCTTAACGTCAGCTTTAGCTACTACTTCTACTTTTCCGCCGCCTTTTTTACCGCCAACAGATGCTTTTACTCTTGCTACATTTCCTTTTTTATCAACGAAATATAGAAATCCTTTTTCTCTCTTAATTTTTGTTTGTGCTACAACTTTTGCTGCCATATTAATAACCTCTATACTCGGTTACTCCGAGAATACTTTTATTCTTGGCACTCACTATTTATATAGTTTTTGCTTTTTAGGGGGTTTTTCTGTATTCGGATAGCAGTTTTTACCAAAATCTATCTCAACTGCGAACTAAAAAAGAAGCAACTGACGAGCAATGTCGACGAAATAAACAGTGAGAAATAGGTATATATATCGAATATAAACAATTATTCAACCTTTAGAAATTACTTTTTAAGAAAAGAGTTCAATTTTTTAGCAGCAATTGCCCTCATACTAATCTTTCCTTTTTCTTCTCTAGTCATTTGCTGAAATGACTTAACGTAACCCTCGGGTTTAAAGATAGAATCCCATCCAAAACCAGTTGTACCTGTAGGAGCAACTAATTCACCTTCAATGCACCCTTCAAAATAATGTATTTCCTTTGGATTTTTAGCGTAACCGATCATGGTTACAGCTTTAGCTTTAGTATTACCAAACTTATTTGCAATGTTGTAAACTCCTTCCACTCCTATTTTTTCAACAAACCATTTAATCAAAGGACCAGGAAGACCATTAATACAATCTAAGCACAAAGATGTATCTTCAACAATAAATGCACCTTTTTTCTTCTTTAAAGCTTCTTTTAGTTTAGCTTCAATGATGTGCCTTGCATTAGTTTCTTGAATCTCTGGAAGATCCATTTCCAACATTTCTAAATTAGGAATAAGCTTGCTTAATTCTTCGAACTTGTTTTTGTTTCCTGTAATAAAGTAGAGTTTAGCCATAGATTGTCAACCAACAATTGAATTCAATTAATTTAATTAAGAAACTAAATTATAAAAAAAAAATAAAAAAAAGAGAAAAAATACAATAAAAAACTTTATTGTACTGTAGCGAAAACATCTCCTGTTGCAGTTTGATTTAAAGTTTTTCCTGCTGCAGTCCAGTCTAAATTGAAACTAATTCCAATTTTATCTCCTTTTACTGGCGGTTTAGTTGTATCGAAATCTTGAGATATATTTATCTTATTTCCAACACCAATCAAAGTAGTCGGAGCTACATCAGCAGTACCATTAAATGTATAATCTCCTGATAAAACTGCGGAATTTGCATTAATTGCTCCACCTTGATTGTTAGTTAAAATTATTTTTACACCAGTAGTTGTTATTTGATATTCATCACATGTGAAACCTGCTGGAACTGTACACTTTTCTGGTAAAAGTTTCTTTGGATTTAATACTCCGAAATATGCTAGAGCACCAATCATTACTAGGATTACTAAGAATGCCCAGCCGTATGTCATTAGGAATTCTAATGCTGCTTGTGATTTTTTCATTTTTTGTCTCATTTTTATTGACACCTCGATGTGTTGTATTAACCTTGAGGATTTGTATTTATAAAGATTTCGAGAAATTAAGGTGCCGAGTAGGAAAGTAATAATTGAAAATAGTTTGAATAAATGCATTACGAAAATTACGTAATTTACTCTAAAGTATTACTGCCAATTCGCCAATCTGGTTTTTGTCGGCATTCGCCTGAGTATAGTCGCTACGCTCGTTGCTTTCGCACCTCGCTGCTCCACAAATAAATACGTAAGAAAGGCTCATAAGCAGGCAGTATACTTTAGGAATCTTATAGAATAGACTAAACTTTTGAAATAGAAAAACATTGAAGGACTACAAAAGATAATTTAAGCCTTATTCTCAGATAGCTCTTTTTTAATTATTTCAAGAGCTTGATTTAAACTTTCTTTTCTTATTGTAGTACTACCTACAAGAATATGACCGCCACCTGCTCCAGTTCCAAATTCCTTTGCGATTCTGTTACAAAGCCTGCCAACGTTAACATTTATTTCGGATTTTTTAAAAATATTAGTACTAATTCCTATTCTTGCATTGTCTTTACCGTTGTATTCAATATTTAAGCCAAACAAGGAATCAGGGTACTTAACGAATACATAAAATCTATCAAAAAGTCCAATTTCGTAAGTTTGAGCTAAACGATTATCTTGAATAACAGTTCTTAGATCTGCATCGTAATATACAAAAGTATCAAGCCAACCTCTCCAAGTTTTATAGTTTGCAATTCTTGCCTTATAATATAATATTGGATTTAAAGCCCAAAGGTTTTTATCACTAAAAGGAGTTTGCGCTAAAGGATGAGAGAAAATTTCTTTTACTATTTCACCATTTAATTCATAATCTCTAGTTCTAATTAGAGAAGAAATAGCAGTTATTTTTTGCAAATTTGATGGATTTACAAAATCAGGAGTAAAAAAACTGGAATTTATTTCATCTAAAGTGAAATCTGCGTCATCAATTTTGTCAACTTCTGTTTTAAATTCCAAAATTTCAGGAGTCTTAGCTATGTTGAATTTATCAAAGAGATCGATTAAATATCCAGTACAACTAGGAGCTTTTTTCCAATAAAAATTTGGAACATCCCGAGGATTACTAGTTTCATGATGATCACACCAGAATAAAACATTTACATTTGGACAAGGTAAATCTAAAACTATATCATCTTTTTGAAACTCAAATTGATCAGTTTGAACATCTTTTGGACCAACACCGATTATTTCAACGTGTTCTTTATCTTTAGCAGGAGCAATTACAGGTAAAATATGCTTTTTGAATATGTAAGCACTAAAAAAGCCATCTGCACATCCACCATGAGTTATAATTCTTACCATTTTGCTATTTATTATATTAAATTCAAGAGCGTTATATAAAGTTAGTGATAAAATTTACAGAAAATAAAAATTAGAACATAGTTTTGCTGAATTTAGTTTAAGTATACTGCCAATTCGCTCTTCTTCTTTTTGTCGGCATTCGCCTGAGTATAGTCGCAACGCTTCTCGCTATTCGCTCGTCGCTGCTCCATTAATACAGACTCAATATTAGCTCATAAGTAGGCAGTATACTTAATAGAAGCAGGGAAACTTAAGATAAAATAAAAATTAGAGAAGAATATTTAATTTGAACATGTAGAAAAACAGAAAAAATATAGAAAAACTAGTTAAAACTAGTAAATCTAATCTCCGCCGTCTTTTTTGAACATGTATTGAAACATATTTTTCTTTCCAGTGTTCCTAAATGCTATTAACTTAGATTTTCTTAGTTTCTTTAAGTTCATAGTTACAGAACCGATAGAAACACCTAAATTTTCACTGATATCTCTAGATGTAAACCACTGGTCAGGATTTCTTTTTAAAAATTCGTAAACTTCTTGTTGTCCCATTATTACCTACCCACTATAGTATAAATTCTTATATCTACTAATACCTTTTACTATATAAACCTGTCGATATTTTGCAATAACTGTAGAGTGAATATCAAGGAAAACTTCAATAACATTTATAAATGAACCCAATTCCCAAGTATGTAGGTGTATTTCATGGAAGCAGGTAAAGACATAAGAATTTCTCAAAGTGAATTTAATAAATACGAGATGGCTAGAGTCATCGGAAGTAGAGCATTACAACTTTCTCACGGAGCTCCACCATTAATAACATTAACTCCTGAAAAGCTTGAAGAATTAAGATTTAGTCCAATTGAAATTGCAAAATTAGAGTTCAAAGAAGGAGTAATCCCAATTACTGTAATAAGACCTCTACCAAGCGAAATTGCTAAAAGAAATCAATAAATTCTTATCTTTTTATTTTTTATTAATGTTTTTTTAAAAACAATTACTTTTTTTACAAATTATTTCTCTAAGTATACTGCCAATTCGCCTTTTTGTTTTTATTTCGCTGGCGCTCAAGAATTGTCGCTACGCTTCTTCCAATCTTTTAAGATTGGAGCATGAAAATGCTTGCATTTTCTTTGTCGCTATCGCTCGTCGCTGCTCCGTCAAATCATACGTAATATCGGCTCATAATCCATCAGAATTCCTAGAATTCTGACTGTGCTCAAAAACACGTTGTTTTTGACAAGGCAGTATACTTAATCATGTTTAGATAGTTTAATTAAAATAAAAAACAACAATTTAAAATCTAAAAAAAGGTACAACTCTAAATTAATTCTAATTTACCTGATTTAGTTCCTAAAGTTAAATCTGCTGAAGAAAACATCCTAATACTACTATTGCCTTTGTAAGAAATAGATAAATTAACAATACTTGCAGCAATATCAGGAGTTCTCAATATTAAAGTACCATTCTCAACTACTTTTCCAAAAATAAGACTTGCATAATAGCCATTTGTAGAATTAGTAAGTCTGAATTCATTATTGACTGAACCCTCTGGATGAAGATGTGCGGATCTATTAACTGAAGTACCATTTTTATCTATAAATGTAACAAAAATTAATGGCTGAGCAGAAGAATTATCCAAAGGCCAAACATATGTATCAAAAGTCTCATCTAATAAAACTGTAAACGAAATCGAAGAAATATTAGTATAATTGGTAGTTACAATCTGCAATTGATTATTATCTAAAAATGCTCTTGATAAATAAGGATAGATAGTAAATTCATGAACATAATTAGTTAAAGAGATATTTTTATTAACAATATTACTGTAGTTTGATTCGATAAAAGATTCATAAGCACTTAATTTAGAATTATAGTTTACTTGAGTTTTTCCAAATTCGCTAAAGAAAAGCGTTGTGTTCCCGTTATAAGTAATGTTTTCTAAATTAATATCTAATATGTCTAAGGTTACTTGGCCTATATTTCTTTCGATATCTACTTGAGAATTAAGATCGACAAAATTACTTGATTGATCGGAATAAAAAGAAAATTCGTTTACAAGAATTTTAGAATAATTTAGCAATAATAAGAAGAATACAATTAAGAGAATACTAAATATAACGCCCTTTTTATTTTTTTTGATTTTTGTTTTTGAAGTCATTTTGGTGTTTAGTTTTTTAGCTTTTTTTAGATTATCTTCTTTTTTGATATAAGGAATTTAATTCTTGTTGAGATAAACTTTTATTGTAAATTGTGACGTCTGATATTGAACCGGTAAAATTATTTAATAAACTAGGGTTTGTTCCAATATATATTTTTTTACCATTAGCAAGACTTGATATTCCTTCATCATTTACACCAATCATATTGCCATCTAAATAGACACTTGTAAAAATATTTGTAGGAGATGGTTTTGCAGAAAGTGCAACAAAATGCCACATTGACAAAGACAATTGTCTTTCTGATGACATAAATACATTCTGACCCATTTTCCAAACTAAATTTCCAGAAGAATTAATTCCATTATTATATATTTCATTTCCAGAAAGATCAGTCATAGAAATCCACGATGAACTCGCAATTGAATCTACATAAACCCATGCTACTAGCGTTAACTCATTACTATTCGAAAAATTCAATGATATTGAATCATTAAAAATATACTCTGAACCATTAAATTTATACGCACTTGTAGAGCTATTCCAACTAGGACAATAAGAAGTACAATTTAAGTTAAAACTATTAATTCCTACATCTGTGAATTCTTTATCAAGAGTATAAAATGCCAAAGCATTCGAATTACAAGTTCCTTTTATGCAAGTCTCTCCAATTTGACAATCATAATTACTGCAACAAGATTTTTTGGCACAAAAATTTGCTTTTGCATAGTATATTGAGTCGTTATAAATAAATGAAGAGAAGGCAACATTTACTTTAAAATCACCATCGCAAGCTTGACTGAAATATTTTTTTTCAGGAACTGAAGAGGAATTAAATACTTCAATATTCCCACAATAATTTTCGGGAATATTTCGTAAGTAAAGCGTTAACAAGGAATCATTTGAAGAGAAATTACTCAAATAGCCTTTTGAATTCAATAAATTCAAAGAATCCTGAGCTAAATTATTTTGGAATTGAGGTTTTGCAATATAATTTAAATTAGACACTAAGATAGTCATTAAAATCATGACAAATATTACTGCTATTATAATATCTATTGTAAAGAAAATACCTTTCTTTCCAAATCGTGCGTTTTTTAGTAATGATTTTTTTTGCGTCATTTTTTTTATTTTGAATGCGAGTTCTTTAATTTTTTGATTTTGATACATATACATTTAATTCAGACCAATAATTTCCATAAGCAATTAATCTTTGATTTTTTTCTGATTTAGTAAAGTTTATATTCGGAAGTAAACCAATTGTAGCATTACTTGTATAAGCCGTTCCATTAAACGAATTAATTTCTATTCCGACTTCATAACGAGGACCTAAAACTCCTAATTTTTGTTTTAAATCAGAATAATTCATTGCAACTAAGGCAGTTATTTTGTGTGCAGATATTTCAGTTCCTGTTAAAAGTCCAAGGGAAGATATTTCTGATGAAGAAACAGTGTCCCAATATTGAGGAAATCCTTGTTTAGAAGAAAGAGAATCTGCAATTTGCAAAGCCATAATGCTTAGTTCAGTATTTTCACGTGCTTCTGTTTTTTTTACTTCAATACTATTCCAAGCCCAAAAAAAGAAGCCAAGTATTAATATAAACATAGTTAGAGCTATTATAAAATCTAAAGAAAATACCTGGGATTTAATATTTTTTTTAACATACATCGCACGTGCGTTTTGAGGGTTTTTCATATTATGTTGACACCGGAGATATTACTATAAGCCCATCGTTGTTTTGAATTCTAAATTCACCATAGTTTGAAAAATTAGCATCAACATTTGAAGTTAACAGAGGATAGCTATAATACCCTCCACTCCAAGTTAATTCTAATAAATTCTGACGAACACTTAATGTGTAATTTTTGTCATTTATGTTATCAGAAACATAAATTGTTTTTGTAGTTGAATTGGTTGCAAGATAAACTGAATTTATATTGTATGCAAAATTATTGACAATTTTTTTTGCATCTATTATTTCTTTTTCGAAAGCAATTTCTCTTCGTCTATCATTGTATATTCCTAATAATAAAATGAAAACTAAAAATGCAATTGAGAGTATAGTCAAAACTTCTACTGACATTTGACTTTTTTTAGTATGCACACAATTGGAAATTTTAATTTTATGATAAAAGAACATTTACTAGTCCCCCTGTTGACTCAAGATATATCCAGTGGTTACCAGTGTTATTCGGTAAACTTCCGGATACGTTAAAATCAAAACTTCTTGCAATACTAGTATAATTACCATTTTGTCCTATTAAAACAAATTCCATTGTTTTTCCAGAGACAGTTGAATTATGAATATTTTCTGGAAGAGAGATATAAACTCTGGTTTTTGCACCCGAACCTTGAGAATATACTTCTTGTGCAGCTCTTGAAATATCATTTAATGAAATTCTTGCTTTATCGGAAGAATATTTAGAAGTGAAATTAAAAGTCATGTCGTTGTTATAAGATAAAACAAAAATAAATATTGCTATAAAAACACCTAGAATAATCATAGATTCAGCAGAAGTTTGACTTTTTTTTAATAATATTTTTTGTTTCATAAGTAAGGATTTAAAGGGAATTAATAATATATTTTTTTATAAACGCTATTAACTTACAGTTGTATTCGACCTAATCATTATGCCATTGGAAGAAATTACCATTGGGAAAATTCTTCCTGCATGTTTAGTTCCTCTCATTTTGAATATCTCAAGTCCTCTTTGTCGAATGTGTCCAATTCTTTCGTTGTATAAAATTATTACACCATCAACTTGATATTCTAATACACTTGAAACGTGTTTTAAAGGATCAACTTCCTGTTCTGAAATTGCTAAAGTAGTAATATCTAATTTATCTAAAAGTGTAAATAAATCAGTACTTGCACTTCTTTTATCAATATCTGCTTTGTAAAGCATAAGGAAATCAGTCATTGAGTCGAATACAATTCTTTTTGCTTGAATGGATTCAATTGCATCTCTTAGAGTACCTCCTCCAGCTTCAAGAAGTTTACCAATTTGTTCTGGGTCAAGTTTTAATATTAAAAGTTTCTTTTCTTTTTCTAGAGTTTTAAGATCCCAATTAAATTGCTCACACAAACTATAAATTGCAGAAGGAGATTCTTCAAAAGTAATATATATTCCTGCTTCATTATATTTAGTAGCACCATTAACTAAAAATTGCATTCCAAAAATACTTTTTCCGCTACCTGGACCACCAGCAACTAAATTAGTACTTCGTCTTCTAAAACCACCCTGAACGATTTCATCCATACCTTCAATTCCAGTTTGAGCACGATCTTTATCTGAAGATACCTCAGGATCAACATCATCTATATAAACAGGATTTTCATATAATTTTTTTTCAGATTTATCTTGCTCTGAATTTTTCATTTTTTCTTCTAAAAGTGCTAATTTTTTTTCAAAAAGCTCTTTTTCAAAAGATTCATTACTTGATTGTTGTTTTACTTCAACAACTTTCACTTCTTGTTTTTTAGTATCAGGAAATTTTTCAGATATTTTAACCTTAGCTTTTTGCTGTAATTCTTCTAATTTTTTTCGTTCTTCTTGAATCATTCTTTTTTCTTCTTGTAACTCTTTTTTTTCTAAAGATAATTCTCTTGATTCAAGGTCAGAAGTTTTGCTTTTAGGCCTTGGTTCTTGTGGGAGAGGTTCTTCTTCTTCCTCATCTGCACCACTAAAACTAAATAATTGTTCTTTTTCAGAAGGTGCTGAAGAGGCACGAGAAGCCATTGGTCTATTCCTATTGCTACTAACAACTTCTTTAGCTAATTCTATTGCTTCACGAATAACTCGACTTGTTTGTTCATTATCTAAAGCAGAAGGAGATTGAAATGTAGGCATTCCTTGTTGCACAGGCATTTGAACTGTTATTGGAGTTGGATTTTTTGCAGCTTCTATTTTTCTTGTTGCATCTACTTTTTCTTGAAGAACATTATAAAAATGCTTTCCTTCATCTCCATTCTCAAATATACTCGAAACATATTCTTTTCTTGTTACATCTTTTGTTTCTTTTATGTCGGCTAATTTTTGTTCAGCACTTTTAAGTCTATTACCCATATTAAAAAAATGAGTTTCCATATTTGATTGTTTTTTAGGATCTTTAGAAAACAATAAATGAGGCGGATTTTTTTCTGAGGAAGAATTCTCTTTTTTTAAACTCATTAAAAAACCACCACTTGAAGTTGGTTTATTGGAAATTAATTTTGGATTATTTGCATGATATTTTCCAAGAATGTCATGATATGCTTCATCAACTAAGTCAGAATGCCATTTTTTAGCATATTGCTTCTTAATTTTACTTATGGGCTGAGTAGCAAGATCTCTTTTTAGAGCTCTAACTAGCAGAGCATACTTCTTTGTACTTCTAAACGACTTTACCATCCTCTTTTAACTTTATTCTGGTAGATATTATTTATAAATATTCACTTGTTTACACCCAATATGTCCCGAATTATAGAATAGCTAGAAAAATAGTTTCATAGAGGGTCATTCAAAATAATTTATCTCTTAAAAGTAGTTAGTGCAATTATATTTATAAGTTTAGAGGATTTCTACTAAATTATGCAAATAAATTTTTTTGAAGAATATCCTATAGAACAAAATCTTAATTTACTTTCAAAACTTGACTTTAAATCTACAATTTATCTCGCTGCGAAATCTTTTGAAGAATTTAAACAATATCAAAGGCAAGTTAAAGAAATAAATCCTTCTATAACAGCCGGATATTGGCCAATATTGAGTCAATCTTATTGGGTTTCTCCTTTTTCTGTTACAACTGAACTAAATAATTTGTACAGCGAACTTAATGTGAATAAAAGAGATGAAACTTTAGAAGTAATTTTAGATTTAGAATTGCCTATTCTAAAAAAAGAATTATTTTTAACAAATTTAATGTCTTTTAATAAAAATAAAAATATCATACAAAATCTATTTCATAATCAACAATTTCTTAATATCGAAATTAAAACCGCTCAATATCCTATGCCGTCTTTTTTAACTGAATTATTAGGAGTTGAATATTCAAACGAAAATTTTCCACATAAAGTAGTTCCTATGTATTATTCAAGTATGATTCAAAATGAGAAATTGAAAAAGATTATACAAAATAACATTAAAACTAAAGCCAAAAATTTAGGATCTAACCTAGAAATAGGGCTGGGAACAATAGCAAAGGGAGTATTTGGAAATGAACCCAAACTTTCCCCTTGTAAGTTAGAAGAAGATTTAGACTTTGCTAAAAATTGCGGGATTGAAACTGCCACTATTTTCAGGCTTGGCGGATTAACTAGCGACTATCTGAGGATAATTAAACAATTTGTCCATTAAAATAAAGCAAAATATAGCTCAAAATAGACCTTTTTAAAGCATAATATTTTTAAAACGATGCTCTTTTCTTAATGTTATGTGCGAATATAGCTAAGCAGCAAAGCACCCGCCTGCAGAGCGGGTATCCCCGGTGCAAATCCGGGTATTCGCTTTTTTGGGGTAATAAACATGTTAATAAAAGATTTAGAAGCTAAAAAAGGGTTTGACGTTATTGAAGCAGATGTTATTTCTGTTGCAGAAGCAAGACAAGTTAAAGGCGGATCACTTACAATTGCTGATGCACAAATAAAAGATGCTTCTGGCACTGTTAAGTTAACTTTATGGAACGAAGATGCTGGCAAAGTAAAAGTTGGCGATAAAATCAAAGTTAGTAAAGGTTGGGTTTCTGAATTTCAAGGCGCAATTTCTATTTCAACTGGTAAATTCGGTCAATTAGAAGTTCTTTCTTCTTCTGAAAAAGTTAGTGAAGTTGTAAAAGAAGCAATTGATGACGATATAATTTAATTATAATTCTTATTATTTTTTATTTTAATAATTCTCTTAAGATTTTTATTATGAAGACTTTATTATAGAAGTTATATGATTTATTTCTTAGCAGTTGCCCATAAGACTTCAAAGTAATCTTTGTACGCTGTTGCGGCTGCTTTATTTTTTATTACTACTGCTTCTGGAATTTCCGTCCACA
>CAZKZU010000007.1:1169-56583 GCA_964557345.1 uncultured Methanosarcinales archaeon | reverse complement strand
CTGAAGTTTGAATTTCTCGTCCTAAAAATGCTTTATCTTTCAATTTAATTAAGTACTGAGTAATTTCAGCAGGAAAAAGAGTTGGCTCTCCTTTTCCAGTTATTAAAACATTTTTTGCACCATAACCTATTGCCATTTTTGTAGCATCTTCAAATCTACTCCAATTTACAACTGGCGCAGATTTACCAACGGAATACTCTGGAGTCATTTTTGAAATACAAATTGGACAATTATTTGGGCAATTCATATTCCCTGCAATTATCGTATATGTATCAGCTTTCATGTTTTCTCCTCCATATTCAATAAATTTCCATTTAAAATAAATTCATCCAAAAAAGCCACAAGCAACTTTACATATAATTTAAAGTAACTTTTGCAATCTCAGGTGAAACTAACTCTGATTTTTTAAGAGCTGTTGCATGCCTTCTCTCAACGTCAGTAATAATTGTATCAATTGATTCAAATTTTGCTTTTCCATATAACTCAACATATTTTTGAATTTGCTTTTCTGCATAAAAAACAACTTGTGAATGTGTAACCAATTGTTTTTTTGTAAAACCTTGATCAAAACCCTCTAATACAACTTCTGCAAATTCATAATCATAGCCTAAATCTTTAAAGGAAGTCTGTCCTTCTTCAAGTCCAGGAGTTGAAACTCGATAAGCTAAATCTTTAAACCCTAAATATACTGCCATTTCACGAATTAATCTTTTAGGAAGATTACCTATTGGACTCATATGAACAGCACCATCTCCAAATAAAGTATAAAATCCTACACCATAATCCTCGTCTTTATTTCCAGTTCCAAT
Organism: uncultured Methanosarcinales archaeon; assembly: GCA_964557345.1. Lineage (GTDB taxonomy): Archaea > Nanobdellota > Nanobdellia > Woesearchaeales > DATGWN01 > CAZKZU01. The sequence goes on along the minus strand of CAZKZU010000007.1, from coordinate 55,774 downwards.
AAGAGATTTATTTTCAACAGCAGCTTTTGCATGTAAAACCGTTGCTCTTATTTCGGAAGTAAGATTTCCTTTATGAAACTTAGAGTCAAGAGCCTCAGAATTAGTTGTCTTGTACGCATCAAGAACATTCTGTATACTTCTAACTTCATATCTTAAACCAAGTCTATTAGCAACAGCAATTCCATCATTTGAGTCTTTTACATCATTTGTTTTTGAAGGTAAAATGTATCCAACAAGTTCTAAAGGAAGGGAAGTTCCATCTTTTAATCCAGCATTATATTTATCAAAAGCTCTTTTGGTAATCGCTGCAACTGTAGTTGAATCAACTCCACCTGACAAACCCATAACGCCCCCTGTTTTTTTAAATTCAAGTACTTTTCCGACAACAAAGTCCCCAATTTCATTTGCAACTAACTCAGGATTCATCTGCGCTAATAAAATTCTTCTTTCGTTACAATCATCTTTCTGTTTTTGTATATTTTCAATTTCAACCATTTTCAATCACCACGATTTTAGTTTTATTCATCTATTATTTATTCATTTATTCATTTAGTTAATTTTTCATTTATTTATTTATTATTTATTTCTTCTCAAACAACTGATCAATACATTTTCTCGCCTGTAAAAATCTCTCATCATAATTTCCGCTAATGCTAATAAAAGAGATTCCTCTATCAGCATACATTTTTTTTAACTTTTCATTATTTGCGATTCGCACATGATCTTCACCAGCAAATCGAGTTCCATCAGCAACCCATTTTACATCTGGCTCCAAATACAAAACTAAATCATAATTTTGTAATTTAACTATTTCTTCTATTAATTTTGATTTCTTACCACTAAAATACATATCTAAATAATATTGTGTTATTACTGCTTCACTATCAACAAACAATAATTTATTACTTTCTTCAGCTTTAGTCTCCTGCAAAAGATAATGTTCCATTGCAACATTATTAAACATTTCAGTAGTAAGCTGATTAGTATATTTTTCACAATAGTCTCGACCTACCTCTTCAACAAAATTTGTATTATAAAATTTAGCTAACTTTTTTACAAGTGTACTTTTACCACAACTTTCAGTTCCAACAACAGCTACTCTTTTTGTAAAATATGACTTAGTGCAATTAGGCAAAACATCCCAATGATCATATAAACTTTTTCGCATTTCAGTTGCAGATATAGGAACAATTGTTCTTCCAGCATCAATAACAACATGTTTTGAAGTCGGATAATATTTATCAAAATGTTTTTTATAGTCTGCTTCTGAACTAAATACAACATCTATCTTTTTCCCAATAGCTTTTTTTATTTTGTCAGCACCTTCTTCCCAATTGTAATTTGCATCCCACTGATCATCCTCTACATGAACAATCTTAACATTATCTAAACCTTGAACTAATTGACCTAACCATGACAACCTTATATCAGCCGGAATATATTTTATTCCATCTCTTTTACAAAGTTCAGCATCCCTATTTTTTGACGAAGATAAAACAACATACAAATCATCAACTTTATTTGATGCATCAATGATTGCATAAATATGACCTTTATGAAGAGGAAGAAATTTTCCTCCAATAAATCCTGTTGTTTTTTCTTTTAGTTCAGCCATCTTAAGTCACCTTGTTTATTTCTCATTGAAAATATTTCCTATCTACTTATTCACTTTCTTCGCAAGTTTTCTCCAATTATAATATCCGTATACAGCATTTACTAAAAATGCAGTCCACATAACTAACATACTAATTTGATTTCCATCTCTTACAAAAATATAAGCCCACATTACAATTGACCAAATGTCTACCATTATCCAATAAAACCATTGATCAACATATCTTTTATTTAACAAAATTGTTGCAATTATTGAAAATACAGTTGTTGTTGAATCAATAAAAGGCAAAGTTCCATTAATCATTCTTAAAAATAATCCAAATAAATATAATACAATTAAAGATACTGAAAACCAAAATATTTTCTGTTTCCAAGTCAAAGACCTAACTAAAACAGTTTTGGAGCCATCATCTTTTCTTAAATTTTTATTCCAATAATATATTCCTACAAAAGTCATCGGTAAAAAATATAAAATATTCAATCCAACATCTCCATAATAAGCACTTTTAAAAGCGACATATGAATACGCGAAAATATTTACTAAACCCCAATAAAAACTACTAATTTTCCCTTTCGCAGTTAAAACTACACACAGCATTCCAGTAATTGAAGCAGTCAAACCAATCCAGGTGTCATCCCATGCAATAAAAAGCCCGATGTTAATTGCAGTAAATGCTAAAAGCCAAATTTTTTCAAAAGTATTCCAATCTTTGAAATAACTTTTCAATTTTCCAAATTTTTGTGTCATTTTTATTTTTACCATAAAACACTCCATAATATTATTTTTAAAATTACTTTAAACTTCTGAAATGAAATGATCTTTTTATCACTCATATTTTTTATTCATTTTCCCGACAACTTCAACGTCCTTAACCAAACTATTAAAACATCCACTTTGATAAAAATTAATTAATTCTCCTTTAGGATCATAAGTATTTTCAACAGATAATCTTCTAGCAAAAACATGCCAACCATCTGGATAAATATCATTAGGGCCATGTCCAGTCCCTCCTCCCTCCATCGCAGTTTTTTCAACGACAAATTTTGCAAGACCTCTACTTCTATCAAAAGCCGCAACATCAACAGTGTCGGAAATAGATTTCCCCTTTCTAGTATAATAAGATAAAAAACCTATTTTGTGTTCTCTATGCTTATATTCGTCAACAGTAATATTTTTTATATCAACAAAAGGAACATTTTTTTGCTCTTTTTCATCCCACTCAATTTTATGAGCTGCAACACAATAAGCAAAATTAGAAGATACAATAATATCTCCTTCTTGAGCTTTGTCTGTCTTGTATAATTTGAATTGTTTTTCATTTTTTTTTGCCATAATTATCATCTCCTATTCACATCAACTATTTTGCTGAAAATATGATATATTCTTGCTTCATTATCTGCAAGAAATTTTGCACTTGCCTGTTTTGGAGTTATTACCATAGTTTTCCCTCCAATACATCTTTTGCTTTTACAAAAATTGCACCTGCATTTTTCATTTCAGTAATAGCTGCATCAGTTGCACCAGGAGTAATATCTATTCCTTGAATTGCATCTTCAACAACATAGCATTGAATATTTCTTTTTTGTGCACCAAGAACAAATGCAAGATCACAAATATTTGTTGCAACACCATATACAATTGCCTTTTTTACGCCTAATACTTTAAACAAAGTTTCTGTAGCAGGATTAGTAAATACATCGTAATGTTGCTTTTCAATAATAACTGGTTTTCCAATACCTGCAAGAGTTTCTAATTCTGGTCTAGTATATTTTCTAAAATGATTACCAGTCATAATTTTATTTTCAATATATACTGGATAATCTGGCTGAACTTCAGGAATTAAATCAATTCCATGTTTACCATCAGCATTAACTTGCCCATATTTCCAATCCATACAATGATCAGGAAAAGGCCCACCATTTCTAATTAACTCAGGATCATCTTCAAAATGCCTATCCATTCCAAAAATTTCTCTAATACCTTTTGCTCTAATAGTAGCTTCAACTTGTGCAATTGCAGGTTTAATTTTTTCTGCATCTGGCACATATAATCTTCCGTTTTTCTCATTCATAAAATCATTTTGTATATCAACTTTGTATGCTATTAGTTCGTCCATTTTATTTGCCTCCAGTCCTTAAAAAGTAATTAATTTCATTTCATTGTCCACATCATCTCTAACTTTAGCAATTGAATTTTTAATTCCATTACTAATTATAACAGGATATTCAGCCGTTCCATTTTTGTATATTTCAGGAATTTGAGCAATTCTTTTTTTTGCATATTTTGCAATATCCACAACGCTTGGCGCATCATAAATTTGAGTTCCATTTTCAATTACTTTAGTAAGCAATGTTTCAATAGTCTCATTTCTAATTGAGTCATAATAATTTGTAATATCCTCGTCCTCAAGTGCAATTATATCTCTTGCAAACATTCCATTTGCATCAACAACTCGATAAATTTGTTTAACACCGGGAAGAGTTGCTTTTCTTGGATTTTCTGAAAATTTTCCTCGTTGAATTTCATTGCCATTCTTATCAACAAAAGCTGCAAGTTTGTAAACACCACCAAGCGGTTTTGGAGGATAAACTAAAAAAGTTCCAACCAAAAATTTATCATAATGAGCACCTTTTCTTTCAAGTTCAGCAATTTTTCCTGCATTAAGATCATCACTAGCAACCATTTTATACTGATTTCTAGCATAACCTTTTTCAGCAAGTATTTTTGTAATTTTGAAATATTGTTCAGCAATATTTCCACTATCTACTCGGAAAGCAAAATTGTCTAATTTCTCATCTTCAATTATTCGAAGTGCTTTGTCAACTGCAGCGTCAACTCCATACGTATCCAACAAAAAGCATACGTTTGTGCCAAATGTTTTTGCTTGCGCTTTAAAGGCTGCGTATTCGGAAGGATGCAACATGACATAGCTGTGACCGTGAGTCCCTCCGGTCTTTTCTCTTTCAAGAATACCATAGGCAATATTTGAGCTGGCATGAAAACCTCCTACTCTTGCGGCTCTTGAATTAAGTATTGCGCCCAATGGGTCGGTTGCTCTTCTTGATCCGCCTTCGAGTAATACTACTTTGTCATTGACAACTGCTGCAATATCACTTGCAGTTGTTGCTACATTTGTTTGAGGGTTTATTGTTGCTAAAAGCAATGACTCATACACTTGAGCCTCCTCAAATCTTTCGTGAATCCTAAGTTGTTGCTCTTGTCCAAAAAATATTTCTCCTTCGGGCATTGCATAAACATCTCCTTTGAATTCAACATTTTCTGCAAAATTAAGCAATTTAGGATCAGTAATGCCTTGAACATCAGCAAAATAATTTCTTAATTCCTTACTTCCTTTTACTTCAGTTAAAATCGCAACAGCTTGTTCAAGTCCTGCATTAACAAGGAAAGGCCTTTTAGCAAGTTCATCGTAAGTAACACCTTTATGTTCAAATTGACCTACAACTTTTGTAACAGGCAAATTTCTTACAACAAGATCAAAAACAGCTGGAAGTCCAGCGTAATTTTCATCAAAATTAGCCTTAGCCATGGAATACTCATAAAAGTCAGCAACAGCGATTCCCGTTTCCGCTTTGAATTCCGCTAATTTTGCTTTTCTCATTTTGACGCCATTATTCTTATATTAGTTTTATCGTACCCATCTTTCGAGCACAACTGTTGTGTACATCACACACTAACTATTTTGTAAAACAAAGGTTCTGATTGAGTTTTCAGAATTTGTTCTAAGTGTATATATAACACCTACGTTTATAAATATTTCGCTAGTGTGGAAGATACACTTATAAATATTATTATTTCAAAAGCCAAATCAGTCTAAAATTAAAATACCCTTAATTATACAAAACCCACACAAAACTCTCAAAAATATATCATAAATATTGATAAGATTAATTACATTACAAGATTTATATCAAAATATGAGCTTTTTGAACGAAATTCCAAAAATTAGCGACTTAAATCCAAAAGATCCAAACTACGAAGATAAATTAGTTGAAGCATTTGACAAATTATATCAATTAGATTACGACTTAGCATATAAAAAACAAGACGACATAGACAATCAACCTGTACCAAAAATAACCTTACACACACTTCAAATAGAATTCAATGCACATTTAGATGCGATAGTAGACAGATATAAAATCACACCTATTAATGAAGAAATTTACGCAAACAATTTTTGTAAAATATTTACAATTGCAGGCAAATACATATTCGAAGTTAATGCAAATCTTAATGGGATTGAAGAATTAGATTGGACACCAATTACACATATAAAAAGAACAACTTTTGAAAAGCCACAAGATTTACAAAGCTGGCATCCATCACAAACAAATAATATATACTTAGTAGAATTTCCAGGATTAAGACTACCTAGTGGAATAGTATCAAACGCAATATATGCTGTAGCACTTAGAAGAGAAACTAGTGCAAATAATTTAGAGAATATGGCCCTATTACAAAAATACGTAAAATATCGAGGAGATAAATAAATTAATTAAGTAAATAATTCCAAAAATAAACAAATTATAAAACATATAATAATTAACAAAAATAAAAAGAAGAAATAAAAAATAATAAATTTACATTAAATCAATCACTTTGCAGCAAGCACCAGCTTTCCCGAATACTGACCTGAAGGAATCATACTTGGAATTCTTACAGGAATTGAAATTGTTCGATGTTCTCCTGCTTGAATTTCAATTGCTTTTGTTGATGATATTGGAATAGAACTAGTTCCTTTACTAAAACTTCCTGCGATATCAATGTCAAATACACTATTTCCTGTGTTTACAATTTGAACTTCTATCTGAACATTTTGCCCTGGATATGCATCAACACTTGAAACTCTTTCAATATCAAAACTCACTGTTTTAGATCTTAAGAAATCAAGACTTATCCAATCTGAAAAGGTATTCGAACGATCAAAGACCCTAAACTCATAAGTATAACTTTGAACTCCAGTTGGAACCAAAAAATTTTTGTTTAATTGACAAACACCATTACATGTTACATTAAAAAGTCCTGAATAATCCAAAGAATTATATTCTAAACCTAAAATATCAGTATAACCATTATTATCAGTTAAATTAAAATTGACACTAAGATTTCCTAAAGAAGTATAATTCAAAATAGCTATTTCAGGAGGAGAATTCAAAATATTAATAACTGCAACCTCCTGACGTGAACTAGAACTAAAAGAAGGATTACTTTCAAAAACAAAATCAATGCCATTATTCTCAGTATCACTAATTCTTTTCAAACTCTGCCCCGAACCAACTAATTTTGCAGGAGAACCAAGATAATAATCAATAGGAACATCACCATATCCAATTAAATCAATTATTTCACCAGAAAGATCATCTCCTTTTTTTATCAATTTAATAGCACCTTTTGTATTCTGAAGACTTAAAGGAACGATTACATCAGCCAAAGTCTTTTCATCACCAATCACATAATAATCTTCTGCTAAAATAGAACCACCTTTAACTGAGCCATCAAAAATTAAATCCCAACTACTTCCATTTGATGCCCTTGAAAAGTAAACAGAATAATTATCTAAACTTACAACATCATTACCATTATTATACAACTCAACCCATTCATAACCTGTATCAGTACCAGCTGGATCGTATAATACTTGATGTATTTGTAATTCAGCACTAACATATGGCAAAAAAATAACATACATAATTACAGAAAAAATCAACAAACTAAATAATTTCGCAAACCTCCAAACAATAGTTTTCTTCAAATACGCATCCAATAGCTTCTGCTTTGTCCTAACTTTATTTTTACCTACTCTATCAATCATTAATTTCTTATTCATAATATCACCTAAATCTTTCTTTAATCATAAAAAGAATTTAAGTATTCCGTAAAAATATACGAAAGATGTATAGTGAAAATAAAAAAATAAACCTTAGAAAAATAAAAATTTGCTAACTACAAAAAAATAAAAATATTTCAAGAGAATTTTTGCTAAAAAATACAAAAACAATAATCATACTTCAAAACTCAAAGATTAAATAATAATAACTAAGAACAAATCTACACTCAAACAAAATCTCGATGTTTCATGTATTCAACAATATCTTTCATTTCCCGTACGATATCTTTCTGAATATATTGCTTTGGCAAATAAAGCCCTTTACCAGTTGTAGCAAATACACCACTAAAACGATCAGGAGTTATTCCCAAATATTTAACTGAAAGGAAATGCTCAGGCTTATCAGTACTTACAGCATGAAAACCAATACTGCCTTTCTGTCGTCTTCCAAATCCAACATTATAACATCTTCCAGTTTCTTGACTTACAATAACATATCCACATTCATGAATATCCATTGAATGACAGCTATCAAATCCAGTTCTAGGTAACTTATCACGTAAATCAGTAGCAGACAACACTGGCTCTTCTTTGAATTTTGGCTGTTGTATAATTTTTACTCCACCATGTTTTGTTTCAAAGGGCATCTGCCTTACAGACATATTAACATTATTTAAAACATAATTCATATCTCCTTTTTGACCGACAGCAAGATTCAAATGCTTTTCAACAATTCCATTTGTAGACGGATGTAATATATAATTATTATCTCTATTAAACATTGCACGTAATTTTTTTCTTTGATCTATATCAGAATATTTATTTGTTTTTAAAGACATTTCTAAAGTTAAAGTAGTTGCAAGTTCATCTGCAAGGTTAAGTCCAGACTCTCTATATTCTCCAAGTAAAGTTAATGCTGTCTGACTTTTAGAAAGACATCTTGGTATAAGATAATCATGTCTGGCATTTCTTATTTCTTTAGAAATTCTTCGAAGGACCTTTTCTTCAAGCCCATCCGGATTAACTTTATGTTCCCATCGTCCAGATTTTTCAGTCACAAGCGGCTGTAATTGTTGACCAAAATCAGTATTTCGAATCCAACCAAGTACAGTAGTAGGATCAAAAGTTGTTCTATATGAAGAATCAGATTTGCCTTGCTTATCAACAAATACGCAATCTCTTCTTTTATATCGTGAATAAATTCCAAACTCAAATTCTAAACCCATAAATGGTTCAAGAGTAGTCATCAATGCTTTTGCAAATTGCTTACCGTATTGATATTTACTAAAAATCTTAACTGTTTTAGCAGGATTATTTAATGCTTCCAAAAATTCTCCAAGTGGAATACCTTCTTTTCCAGATTCCTGTTTCTCAATTTTAGATTTATTTTTAACAGGAGGTTGCATAAGAAATAAATCATGTTGTGCAACTAAAAGTGCTGCTGGATCACTAGCCATATTTTTACAAATTGGACCATCAGAAAAAATTCTTTGTAATAGTTGTGGATCTACTAATTCAGGATTCTCATTTCTATATTTAAATTCAACAAGATTAACAGAAGCATCATCAGGAAATAAAATTGGACTAAATGATGCAAAATTATCATAAGGACCATTTCGGCATAATCTTACTCTTGGCTTAACTCTATTAACAGGAGTCATACCATAATCTTTAAGCATTGCATATAATGTAATAGTATAGGGCATAGCATGAACTTTTTGCTTTAGCATCCCTTCTTTATTTCGAATATCACCATGCTCTTCCCCAATGATAAGCTTTGCCATAATAGGATCAATATCATTAAGACGCATAAGCATTCGATGCTCTTCTCTACTATCGTCAACTGCTGAAGATGAAGCCACGTTATTGAGAAAATGAACAACTATTTATAAAAGTACCTCTTTTGACCATTTACAAGTAGTGATTACTTATGGCACGATGTCTCCTATAACAGAAAACATAATATTTAATTAAATCCTAAAATAATACTTATATAAGTATAATCTCGTTGTAATTACATTTTGAAGAAAAAAACAATAGTCAAAAGTTAATAACTTTACTTAAATCCACTCAGGTAATTTGAAATACAAAAAGGAAGCGTATCTGTGTTATATCCTCCTTCAAGAATTGAACATACTCTAATATCTGATTCTTTTGCAAAATTATTTATTTTTTTACCAATTTCAAAATAACTAGTAAGATTAAGTCCTTCAAGTCCACCAACTGGATCTTTTCGATAAGTGTCAAATCCAGCTGAAACTATAAGTAAATTAAGATCAAATATAGAAATTACATTAAGTGCATCATCTAAAGTTTCTAAATAATTTTGTTCAGTACATTTTTTCGAAACTAAAAAATTAAGACAATTCAAACTATTAGAATTTCCAGTATTTGGCCAACCATTCTCTTCGTGTATATCGACGTGCATAATCCCAGGTCTACACAAAAGAATTTCTTGTGTTCCATTTCCATGATGATAATCTATATCTAAAACTGCAACTCTTTCAACACCAAGTGCTTTTGCTTTCATCGTAGCAATTGCAGCATTATTCAAATAACAAAAACCCATTACTTTAATTCCAGCATGATGTCCAGGAGGTCTCATCAATGAAAAAGAATTTTCTCCATTTAATGCAATATCAAGTGCAGTCAATGCTCCACCAGCAGACAATAAAGAATAATCATAAATTCTATCCAAATTAGGAGTCTCGCCTTCATCATTCAAAAAAATTCCATTTTTCAAATCACTAACAAAAACAGGATTATGAGCTGCAAGTACTTCACTAACTTCCGCAATTCTCGGTTCAATAAATGTATATCCCTCGCTAGCAAGTAATTCAACACTTTTACTAATCCGTAGAGGAGACTCAGGCAAACCCTTCTTACAATATTCTATTGATCTTAATGAATTTATTATTTTCATAAAATATCAAAAAGTCTCAAGTTTAAAAATATTTTCAAAAATAATTAAAAAATTAAATAAAAATAAATTAAAAATAAAAGAGAAGATTAAAAAGAAAAATAATAATAATAAGAAGAAGAATAAACAATTTTATTTTTTCTTAAAAACTTTTCTTTTAGAAACAACAACATTCTTTTTAGCATCTACTTTTTTATTTAATTTTCTATTTCCAAAAAAATGATGCCAAATAAACCAAATTACTCCAATTACAATAACTACTGCCATAATCATAGACAAAGGTTCAGTATATTGTCGAACATAATTCCAATGTTGCCCTAACACATAGCCTAAATAAGCTAAAAACGTATTCCAAATAGTTGCACCAAGTAAGGTATACAAACAAAATTTCCCAAGCTTCATCTTACTTATTCCCGCAGGAATAGAAATTAAATGTCTAACAACAGGAACTAATCGTCCAACAAAAATAGTAATTTCTCCACGTTTATTAAACCAATTTTCAGTTTTCTTTAAATCCTCATTATTAACTAAAAAATATTTACCATATCTTGTAAGTAAAGGCTTTCCACCATAATATCCCATATAATAAGATAATAAAGACCCAACTATACTTCCAAGCGAACTAAAAACAATAACCCAGAAAAAACTAAATTCTCCAGTTGCAACCAAAAACCCTGCAAAAGGCATAATTAATTCAGAAGGAATAGGAATAACCATGCTCTCAAGTATCATTAAAAAGAAAACACCAAAATAGCCCATACTGGAGATAATATTAACAGCAAACTGTCCAATCCACTCAAATATCTTTGCAACAATTGACATAATAAATAAAAGAGACATCAGAGTTTATATAGTTTTAGAATTATAATATAACAACATAATGGATACATCCGGAATAAATTATTATCACTCATCGGAATTCTATAAATTTTGTAGTTTAAGGTCTAAGCTTCAATAATTATGGAATTCCGACTGTGCTCAGTTCAAAAACTGCGAGTTTTTGAAGCTTCAAAAATAGCGTATTTTTGACAACTATACTGCCAATTCGCCCATCTTCATTTTGCCGGCATTCGCCTGTTTATGGTCGCAACGCTCGTTGCTGCCACTCCTCGCTGCTCCATTTATGAAAACTCAATATTGGCTCATAAGCAGGCAGTATAGTTTTCTCTTATTTTTCCGGATGCACACAATATAACACAAAATTAATAAACCACTTAATTAAAAATAAAATATGCCAATCACACCATTTCATCTAGCAGCAGAGTATGGAGTTTACTCTCTCTTTGTAAAATTAAAAATTATTAAAAAAGGAGATTATGCCCCTCTTTGGATGATGTTTTCATCTAATTTAATTGACCTAGATCACTTATTCCGACTTTTTTCAGCAGAATCGCCAATAAAACAAGAATATGGATTAAACAATCTTTTCTTTCATGGATGGTGGATGGTTCTTCCAATCAGCCTACTTTCTATGTCTAAAAAATATTGTTGGTTCGGATTAGGATTGGCAATACATATAACTCTGGATGGCTTAATGGTATTCTTTGGATTAAATTCCTTTCTAATGCCAATAATATAACAATAAATAAACTTAAAGTAAATAAAATTAAAATAAACAAAATCTATATCTTAAAATTTCTATCACAATAAATAATAATCAAAAGAAATATCTAAAAAAACAATAAAAATTAATTAACCTTAAGCTTTCTTCTCATAAGGTTTTGTTTTGCCTTTAGACACATCATTAAGATATATCGTTCTAGAAGGGAAAGGAATTCCTATATTCTCTTTACTTAATCTTTCATAGATTCTTGTTGTACCTTCTTCTTTAGCATCAACAAAATTATCAAGATCTTTTACCCAATACAAAGCTTCAAATAATAAAGCACTCTCGCCCATGTCTTTAAAGACAACTCTTGGCGCAGGATCTTTTTTCTCAACTAATTTAATTTTAGTAATTTCATCCAGTACTATTTTTTTAACATAATCCGGGTCAGAACCATATTCAGCACCAAATTTAATTACAACTCTTCTTGACCTATCAGGTTTTGAAACATTTGTTATAACTCCATTCGCCATTATGCTATTTGGAATAATTACTAATTTATTATCAAATGTTTGAATTCTAGTAGATCTCAAACTGATATCCATAATCTTTCCGCTTTCCCCGCCAGAAACTTCAACTACATCCCCTGTAGAAAGATTCTTATCAAGTATTAAAGAAATCCCTCCAAAAAGATTTTTTAATGTTTCCTGGAATGCAAATGCAAACGCCAAACCTGCAATACCAAGTCCTCCAAGTAAAGGAACAATATTAATACTCCAAACGGATAAAATATAAATAAGACCCAGGCAAAAAATTATAAAAATACCTAATTTCTGAAATAGAATTAAAAGTTGATCATCTAAGTCACTTTTAGATTTTTTAACAATCGCGCCTATCCATACTTCTAAAATAAGATCAAAGACTAAATATACATAATATGCTAAAATAACTACAACTACTGTATTTACTAATCTTTTTGCAAGTAACGCATAAGAATCAATGAAACCAAATTGAGGAATCATCCAATATAAAACTCCACAAGTAACAAGCCAAATTAAAGGCCCTTCCATTTTTCCAACTATTTCATCATCTTTAGTAGTTTCCGTTTTTGATGCTAATTTTTTAAGAATCTTTGTAAGTATCTTTGCACCTATGTGCGCAACTATCATTGAAATAGTTAGTACTATCAAAATTTTTGTCCACCAGATAGAAAATAACCCTGATAAACTTGTTGTTATATATGACATATCCATTTTTATTACCCCTTACAACTACAAAAAAATTTTTGTTTATAAAGTTAACGGGAAGAAAAGAGTAAAACAATATTATTTGCAAAATAATAATCAACAAAAAATAACAAAACTAATATAAATATAAATCAAATCCCACTTTACAATGACAAATATCGATTCAGTAAAAGCAATTGATTTCTGTAACACATATGAAAAAAAAGTAAATGAAGCGGCAAGATATATTGCAAGTCAAATGTTTCCATTCACAATTTTAACTGATAAAAATAAAAGAAATATAGATTTCGGAATTGTTCTTGGATCAGGACTAGGGAACTTAGCAGATAAAATCAAAAACCCTAAAGTGATACCATACTCTAAAATACCTCATTTTCCAACTACAACTGTACCAGGACATGCAGGAGATATGATTATTGGAACATTAGAAAATGTACCAATTATAGCGTTAAAGGGAAGGAAACATTATTATGAAGTTGCAGACTTACCATTTAATATGGGAATATTACAAACTGTATTTCCCGTACACGTTCTTGCAGAATTAGGAGTAAAAAACTATTTTTCAACAAATGCAGTCGGAGGATTAAATCCAAATTATCAAGTGGGAGATATGATGATAATTAAATCACACATTAATTTCATACCAAATCCATTACTTGGCAGACATCATAATTTTTCAAGAGTAGATAATAATCCTAATGATGAAAAAAACCGAGTTTGGAGATTCCAACCAATGAATGGAGCATATGATTCAAATTTACGAAAAATATTAAAAAATGCAGGCTCAGAATACCCTAAAAATATTCATGAAGGAACTTTACTTGCAGTAACCGGACCAAGTTATGAAACTGAAGGCGAATGCATTGCATTTAGAGATGGATTAAAAGCAGATGCAGTTGGAATGTCAACAGCACCTGAAATAATAATTGCAAGAAATAGAGGAATGAATGCAGTTGGAATGTCTTGCATAACAAACGTTATTGCACCAGATGGAACAAATGCAACAAACCATGAAGAAGTAAAAAGAATATTGGAATCAGAAGCAGTTAAAACCAGATTGTCTAATACGATTAGTAATTTCTTTGAATTATATAAAAGACAACAATAAAATTAAATAGGAATAATTACATATTAATTAAAAAAATAATCACTTAAATTTCTCTTCCCCTTTCCAATTAATTATAGGAGTTAATTTCTTTACAATTTTAATACTTTCTTCTTGAGCTTTCATTACAGAAACAATATTTTTATATGCATCTGGAGCTTCATCTAATGTACCTATCTGAACAGTTCCAACTATTCCAGTCATACTTTTTTGAAAATTAGTCATAGTTATTTCCTTTCTTGCTTGATGTCGGGACATCCTTCTACCAGCACCATGAGATGAAGATTCTAAAAACTCATTATTACCAAGTCCTTCAACTAAATAACACCCATCTCGCATAGTTCCTGGAATAACGCCACGCTCATCTTTTTTAGCAGGTGTTGCACCTTTTCTATGTATAAAATAATTACCATTTCCAAAAATCTTCGAATAAGACTCTTCTTTAATTGCATGATTGTGATTTTTATTAACCCACATTTCCCACTCAATTTTTTCATGCAAAATAGATTCAATACATTCCACAACTGTTTTTGCCATTTCAAGTCTATTAAGTAATGCAAATTCCAAACAAAAATCTAATACGTTTAGATATTCTTGTCCTAATTTAGAATCAATTTTTAATGGAAAAGTTTCTTCAAATTTAGTATCTTTCCCTGCAGATTTAATCATATATTTTGTAGCAATTTTATGCCCCATATTCCGAGAACCAGAATGAATTACAAGCCAAGCTTCACTATTATAATACTCAATTTCAATAAAATGATTTCCTTCGCCCAAAGTTCCTAAGTTACTTGGAGCTTTTCTTTTAAGAAAATCTAATATTTCAGGATCATAAGGACCAGATGAAAATTTTGCAAACAACTCATTAAACTTTTCAATTGTTTCTCGATGAATATTATTTTGAGCATTAAGTCGCCCAAGTCCCATAGGAACTCTTTTCTTCACTTCGTCATAAATAGCAAGCTTATTCTCCTGTATTTTAGCAAGAGTATCTTTTCCTTTAAGTCTTACTGCAGTAACTCCACACCCAATATCATATCCAACCCAAGCTGGAACAACATAATCTTTAGTCAAAAATACTGCACCAATTGGCGCAACATAGCCAGAATGTGCATCAGGCATAAGAGCGCCTTTTACAACAAAATCCTGATCAAAACAATGTTTAAATTGATTAAGAGTATTCTCGTCTATATCATCAGCATAAATCTTATAATCTTTTTCAGAAGACATTTTAACATTATCACTAGCAACCTTAGCAGACTTCAAAACCTTCTCTTTTTTAACAACTTTAACCATAACTAATATAATATGCCCCAATTAAAAAAGGTTATCAATAATTGATATCAAATACTAGATTCATCTGAAAAAAATTAAATAAGTATACTGCCTAACTATGAGCCGATATTGCGTATGACTAATCGGAGCAGCGACGAGCGAAAGCGAGAAGCGTGGCGACAATACTCAGGCGAATGCCGATAAAAAGAAGTTAGGCGAATTGGCAGTATACTTATGATTAAAAAGTATTCAGGATAAAACCCCACTACCCCAATTTTTATAAATCACAACATTTTCTAATCAAGTGTGAACATATATGGAAGTATTCATAGAAAAAGATAAAAAAACTATAGAAATTAACGACGCTAAAATAGCAACAGCACTTGATTTACTTCAAAAATTAAATATTAATGAAAGCGAAACAATTCTTGTGAGAAACGGAGAAGTAATTTTAGCAGAAGAAAAATTAAACAAGAAAGATAAAATACAAATTCTTTCAGTTATTTCAGGCGGATAAATAATAAGTATATTAAAATAATATAACAATAAGAAAACAATTAAAAAAACAGTTCAAATAAATAGATAAATAAAATATGAAATGCACACTATGCGATAAACCAGCGGTATTTAAACTCCCGAATATGCTTTTATGTAAAAATCACTTCTTAGATTACTTTGAAAAAAAAGCAATTAAAACTATTCAAAAATATAAATTAATTGAAAGAAACGACAATATCTGTGTTGCAACATCTGGCGGAAAAGATTCTTTATCAGTATTATATATAATAAATCAATATTGTAAAAAATATAAAATTCCTTTTTTCGCACTAGTAATAGATGAAGGAATAAAAGGATACAGAGAACATACTATTGAAGACCTTAAAAAATTCTGTAAAGATTACGATATCAAACTTAAAATTGCTTCTTTTAAAGAAACATTTGGAAAGTCGCTCGACGAAATAAAAGATAAAAGCATGGATCAATTAGGAAAAAAACCCTGTACTGCATGCGGAATTCTTCGAAGAAATATATTAAATAAAGTTGCAAGAGAAGAAAAAGCTACAAAATTAGTGACAGGTCACAATCTAGACGATGAAGCACAAGCATACATGATGAATTTATTTTTAGGAAACATGGGACATAACGCAGCACTTGGACCAATATCAGGTTTAAGTAAAACTGAAAAATTTGTTACTCGAATAAAACCATTATATTTCATATCTGAAAAAGAAACACGACTATTTGCAATATTAAAAAACTTCCAAGTTGGATTTAATGAATGCCCAAATGTAGTTCATTCATATAGAGCACAAGTAAGAGATATGCTTAACAAAATGGAAGAAGTAAAACATGGATCAAAAAATGGAATTGTTAATTCTTTTCTAGAAATACTTCCTGAATTAAAAGTAAAATATAAAGCAGAAAAAACTAAAAATAAAAAATATAATTCATGCAAATTTTGCGGCGAACCTAGTGCAGGGGAGGTGTGCAATACATGTCAGCTATTAAAACAATTGGATCTAGATTCGATTTAGTTATCAATGTCGATAAATTAAAAGAAAAAAGCATTGCAATAATTGGAGTAGGCGGAACTGGAAGCACAGTTGCAAATCTTTTATGCAGATACGAATTTAAAAAAGTATTTCTAATTGATGGAGACATCATTGAAGACCACAATCTAGATAGACAAATACTTTACTTCAAAGAAGATGTTGGAAAAAAGAAAGCAGAAGCTGCAAAAGATAAACTAAACAAATTCTATAATAATATTACTAGCATAACTGAATTCGTAAACAATACAACTATAACTACTATCGGAAAAACCATAAAAAACGTAAACTTAATTATTGATTGCACCGACAACTTTGAAACTCGAGAAATAATAAATGATTTTGCAAAAAAACAAAAAATTCCTTGGATATATTGCGGAGCAATAAAACAACAAGGAGCAATATTTTTTATCAAATCGAATGGGCCTTGCTTTAAATGCTTTAACGACAAAAAACAAAATAGAAAATGCAAAGAATTCGGAGTATTAAGCCCAATAGTCAGCTTAGTTTCATCTTGGACAGCAAGCATAGCACTAAACTATTTAGCAGAAAACAAAATAGAAGACAGCATGATTAGAATAAATCTCGAAGACAACTCAGTAATAAAACTAAAAATAAATAAAAAAAAAGATTGTTGTAAATAAACATTTTATAAAAATTTCTTAAAAAAAGAATTAAAAATAATAACTTAATTTCTCAAATCATAACCATAATCTTTGGCTAAAACATCAACTGCTTCATGTGTTCTATCGACAACCTTTTCATAAATCTTAGGAGGTAATCCAAAATTAGAAATTTCTGACAATGAAACAATTGAATTTAAATTAGGAGTAGCCACTGATTTAATTCTATCAAGCATTAAATAAAGCCATTTCTTTTTTATAGGATTAGTATCTTGATCTATTACACTAGAAATCTCAGCAAATGAATGAACACCCCCTTGATAAGGCCTATTCTCAAGCAAAGAACAAATAGAATCAACAGCACCAACCATTAATTCATCATCTTCAAAAGTATTAATATTATCTAAACTAACATTATTCCATTTATGATGACGTTGCTGTCGATGAAGTTCTCGACATGGATTAACATGATGATAAAAAAAACCCATATGAGGGGTTTTATGAGCAACAGCAAACCCTTTTGCAACTTCAAATAAATACTTATTCCCAGGTCCAACTATATCATGTGGCCGCTCAGGATCACTATGTCCAATATCTAACTTTCCCAAATAATACTCAACGTGACAAGAATGTTGCAGTACATGTATAAACCAATTAGAAACCTCTTGATTGTTAGGAAATTGCTTGTTTTGCATTAAATCGCCTACTTGAAGTAATATATGCAAGGTTATAAATTAGATTAATAAGAAAACAAAATAACAAATAAGCTAAATTAAGCTAAGATAAAATAAAAGCGCCCTCAACCAGGATTGAACTGGTGACCTGTCGGTTAACAGCCGACCGCTCCACCGCTAAGCTATGAGGGCATGCTTTTTAACTTGTTCTTTTGAAGTGCTTTATAAATTTTTTTAAGAATTTAAGTAATAAGTCCTAAATACATAATGAGTAGCATCTTCAAAACTTTTGATGTGTAGGTTTGAAAGCTCTGCTTCCCCGGAGGGGGCATCCCCCAGCCACGAGCGACATGTTAAAATCTTTAAAGTTTTGACTTTTGGGATGCTACTCATTATTAAACAAAAGACTTATTACTTAAGATAAATCGGTCCCAAAAACCCCCTACTCACAAAAAAAACAATATCTTTATAAATGAAATCTAAAGCACATGTTTTATGGTAGGAAACAGTATTTCGGAAATACAAAAAGCAATACTAGACAAAAAATTAATTGTCGGTACTGAAAGAGTAATGAAAAAAATAAAAGAAGGTACTTTGAAAAAAGTATTTATTACAAAAAATGCTCCAGAAATGATTAAAAATGATATTACTCATTATACAGCTATGGGCAAGACAGAAGTTATCAATCTAGAACAAACTAGTGAAGATATGAAAGAAGTCTGTAAAAAACCATTTAATATTTCTATTGTCGGAATATAAGTATGACGCAAACGCTGGATAATAATTCGATAATGCAAATGTCTTTGTTTGAGAAAGTATCTCATGCTAAAGTTAAAGACTGCTTCGAATTATCTCCTAAAAATCTTGTTTTTGTAGTTTTACCTAATGAGCTTGCTAAAGCTGTAGGTAAAAAAGGTTCTAATGTTAAAAAACTTGAAAGCATGTTTAAGAAAAACATAAGAATTATTGAATACGATCCGAAAATTGAAAAATTTATTGCTAATTTATGTTTACCTAACAAAATAAAGACTGTTGATTTTTCTGAACAAATGTTATGGGACAGCACTAAAAGAGCAGCAGTTATCACTCCTGAAAGCCTTAAATCACGAGGATTTATCATCGGAAAAGATGCATCTAATCTAAGATTAATGGAAATTATTTGTAGAAGATACTTCCAAATTGATGAAATAAGAGTAGTTCCAGCAGATAAACTTGAAGATAAAGAAGACGAAGAAGATGCTAAAGAAACTTTAGAAATACTTGATGATGACGACACAGAAGCACTAAGTGCAGAAGAAGAAGCAAAAATCTTAAAACAAGTAGAAGACGAAAAAGCAGAAAAAGATTTAACTTCAGAAGAAAAAGACGATAAGATTTAAGTAATATGTTTCTAATTAATAAACACCGTATTCCAACGTTCTAATTTGAAGAATTCTTTAACACAATATAAAAGTATACTGCCTGCTTATGAGCCTATGAAAAGTATTCATATATAGAGCAGCGACGAGCGAAAGCGAGAAGCGTAGCGACCATTCGTTCGCGAATGCGAACTAAAACCAGAAAAGCGAATTGGCAGTATACTTTTGAACAAGCAATGCACTTAAAAGACAGAATATTTATTTCTCATCAAAATTCAATGTCTTTTGTTCAACAAATTGCAGTTTATCTAATGTTTTTTCAACAACAATTCTTTGAGAAAGATCTGCTTCAGTTTCTAACATAACCTGAATTTTTTTTGCACTTTCAATTACTTCGTTTGGCAAACCTGCAAGTTTAGCAACTTGAATACCGTAACTTTTATCAGTTCCGCCACGTTTAATTTTACGTAAGAAAATAATTTCATCATCTTTTTCAGCAACAGCAATATTATAATTTACAATTCCTTTGTGTTGATGCTCATCAAGTTTAGTAAGAACGTGATAATGAGTTGCAAATAAAGTTTTTGATTTTATTTTACTTAAAATGTATTCGGCTACACTCCATGCGATTGCAACACCATCAAAAGTAGAAGTTCCTCGTCCAATTTCATCTAAAATTATAAAACTCTTATCAGTAGCAGTTTTTAAAATATTTGCAGTTTCCATCATTTCAACCATAAAAGTTGACTGACCCATACTCAAATCATCTGACGCTCCAACTCTTGTAAAGATTTGATCAATAACTCCTATCTTAGCAGTTTCTGCCGGAACAAAACAACCAATTTGTGCCATCAAAATTGTTAATGCAATTTGTCGCATGAAAGTACTTTTACCTGCCATATTTGGACCAGTAATAATCATTAAAAATTCGTCATTATTCAAGATACAATCATTTGGAACGAAATTTTGGTCAATGGTTTCAACAACTGGATGTCGAGAATTTTTTAATTCTAATTTGTAATCGTCATTTATTTCAGGAAGCACATATCTGTTTTGAAATGAAACTTTTGCAAAAGTAGAAAGTACATCAAGCTGAGCAAGTTTTTCTGAAATCTTTTGTAACTTCTCTGTGTTCTCACTTGTTTTTTGTAATACAACATTAAATATATCTGCTTCAAGTTGAAGTATTCTTTCATCCGCATGTAATAATTTATCCTCGAACTCTTTTAATTCTTGCGTAATAAATCGCTCTCCATTTACAAGAGTTTGTTTTCTAATAAAATAAGAAGGAGCTCGATCTTTGAATTTATTACTTATTTCAATAAAATATCCAAATACATTATTATAACCAACTTTTAGCGCAATCCCTGATTTTTCTTGCTCTTTTTTTTCAAGTTCAAAAATCATAGTTTTAGTATCAAATTTAATTTTGTAAAGTTCATCTAACTCTGCGTTATAACCTTTTTTTACAATTCCAATCTCTCGTCTTCCAGAACCACCAGAACTATACCCTTGACCACTTCTAATTATTTCACTACCAATCGACTCTTCAGCAATAGCATCATCGATAAGCTGAATCAATTCTGATACATCTTCGAACTGCAATAATTTTTGAATGCCATTAGTTTTTGCTTCAGCAAGTAATTCTTGAATCTCTTTTAATTTCAATAAAGAATGTTTTAAATTATTTAAATCCGCAGGTCTTGCAAGCTTATAATTTATTCGAGAAACTAATCTTTCAATGTCAAGAATTCCACGTAATTTTTCTCTAAGATCATCACAATTTACAATATCAACACTAAATTCTTCAACAGCATAAAGTCTTTCTTTTATTTTTAAAACATCTTTTAGCGGATGAGTTATCCAGTTTTTAATTAATCTCCCACCCATTGGATTACAAGTTTTATCTAGAACAGAAAGTAATGTTCCTCTTGCAGTTCCATCTCTTGCATTTTTTAATAAATCAAGATTTTTAATAGTAGTAGCATCAAGAATCATATTCTGATTTAATCTAAAAAAATGGGGCTTTTTTAAAAAATTTAAACTTTGTTTTTGAGTTTCATGTAAAAAATCAATTAATGCACCAGCTGCACAAAGAGCGAATTCTTTTTCTTTAAAACCTAATTGATCAGGATATTGATTGAAATGGTGGTTTATTTTTTCAATACCATTATTTATCCAAAATTTTTTTTCATCAATATGATTTACAAAAATTGCATTATTTTTACAAAAAGTTTCAAACTTTTTCTCAGTTGTTCCTAAAATCAATTCAGCTGTTTTTTTCCTAAACAATTCTTGCATTATTTCATCAGGTAAACCTTCAGTAAATACAAATTCACCAGTAGAAATATCGATAAAAGCAATTCCATAATGAGTTCCATCTCCAAAAATACTTGCAATATAATTATTTGATTTTTCAGCAAGAACGCTATCTTCAATAATAGTTCCTGGAGTTATAATTCTAACAACATCTCTTTTTACAATGCCTTTTGCTAACTTTGGATCTTCAATCTGTTCACAAATCGCAATCTTATAACCAGCTGAAACTAATTTTGGTAAATATCTATCCATTGAATGATAAGGAATCCCTGCAAGAGGAGCTCTAGTTTCGCCTTTTCCTCTGCCAGTAAGAGTAATATTTAGAATTTGACTAATTTTAACCGCATCTTCAAAGAAAGTTTCATAGAAATCTCCCATTCTAAACAAAAGAAGACAGTCAGGATACTTCTGCTTAGTCTCCATATACTGCTTCATTCCCGGAGTTAAAACTACCATTTTTGAATTTGAATTATTTGACTTCCCCCTTTAATCAAGAACTATTACAGCATTTATAAAAATTACCACTTAGTAAACTAATCCAAAAAGCAAATACAAATATATCCAAAATAGAAAATGTACTCAAAAACAATCACAAAAAGTATACTGCCTACTCATGAGCCAATATTACGTTATCATACTGGGAGCAGCGACGAGCGCATAGCGAGAAGCGTTGCGACTATTGACAGGCGAATGCCGGCAAAAAGAAGATTGGCGAATTGGTAGTATACTTTTTGAAACGGAAGCGAATAGAATACCTATAACAAAATACAATCATATTAAACAATTCACAACACATAAAAACCAACGCAACTATTATATGAACATGTCACAAGCATTATTCTTCATTGCAGAAAACGGATTTCAAGATTTAGAGCTATTTGAACCTAAAGAAGTTCTTGAAAATAATGGAATCGAATGTAAAATAACTAGTACAACAGATCATTGCCAAGGAAAACTTGGTGCAATAGTTATGACTGATTTAAGTCTTGATGAAGTTAAAGTTGATGAGTATGATTGCTTTATTTTAGTTGGTGGGCCTGGAGCTCCAGCAATGAGTAAAGTTCCAGAGATAATTAACATTCTAAAAGAAGCACATAGCAAACAAAAATTAATTTGTGCTATTTGTATTGCACCAACTATTTTAGCAGAACATGGATTTTTAAAAGATAAAAAAGCAACAGTATTTCCAAGTGGAAGCGATATTCTTATCAAAAATGGTGCAAAATATACAAGCAAAAGTGTAGAAGTAGATGACACAAATAAAAATCACATTTTCATAACTGCAGACGGACCAAAATCAGCAACTGCATTCGGCGAAAAGATAGTAGAATATCTAAATAAATAATCTCAAGATTTTTCTGAAAAATTTCTCAACTAATAATAATAATAATTAAGATAACATATTAGAAAATTAAAATTTAAGCCGCCACTTGTGATAAATAACGTTTTTCAGGAGTGGGCTCTTTTTTTGTAGCAGGCATACTATCGTGAAGCATTTGAGAAAGTTCATCCCCATTCCAAGTCTTAGCATTATTTCTCATCACATTATAAAGCACTTGCAAATGAATATCTTCTCTTAATAATTCAGAGTCTTCTTCTTGCCAACCAATTGGACGATTTTTCTTTTCACCAGCATAATAAAAACATCTAGAACCATATTCGTGCCAAGTACTTTCAATTTCAGAATAAATAGAATTTAATTTTTGAACTAAATTAGGATCATCTCGTAAAGAAGAAGTTGCAAATTTGTTAATTAACGCTAAATCATTTCTGTGTCTTATAGCAGCAATAACCCATTCAAATTCAGTAGAATAACCTTTATTTGTAAAGCTTTCAACTACATATTCGTCATCTATTGCTTTACCATTATTAATAGTAGATTTTCCAGTTTTAGCAATTTCCTCGATTTGATCTTTTTGAAGTTGCTTTCTGTGAACATTAAAAAGAAGCATCTGAAGCTTCATATAACTGCTATTTTGTTGACCATACTTCGCAGGGTCACCGATATAATCCTCAATAAACTTCTCTAATTGTCTCATTAGTCTCTTTTTACCGAATTATTTTGCTATCTAACTACATTAATAAAAACATTTATAAAGATTCCCCTCTAGTTATGGTACAAACATTCCAAAAAAGGGGCCAAAATGAGACTTTTAGACCAACAAGAACGAGACATAATTAGACAAATTATCCGAAATCCACGAATTTCAGATAACTCCATCGCGAAAGTAACGAAAATCCCCGTAACTTCTGTAAATAGAAAAAGAAAAATCTTGGAACAAGAAGGACTAATCAATTATTACGCATCAATCAAAAAACATGAAGATGGATTAGAAATATTTAACGTAAGACAATTATACATTATTAAACTAAAAGCAGGAATTACAAGAAACGTATATTTACAACAAATTGAAGCTGATCCAGCATCTAAACTATTTAACTGCACATACATAAGTTCAACTTTCCTTGGAGAAAAAGATGGACACCTAGCAGTAATCGTTATTGTAGATGCTGCAAATGATTTCAAATTAATGGAAGAGTTCAATGGTAAAATAATTTCAGTTCTAAAAAAGAAACTTGGAGAAGATGCAATTGAAGAAGTAACAACTGCAAGAATTAATGATACAGTAAGATTGCATCACAATTATTTACCACATCTTAATATGAAAGAAGGTGCAATACGAGATGATTGGCCAGACGAATTTATTTTTGTAGACAAAGATCCAAAAAAAGATCATGATTTGCTTGATACAGAATGGTAAAAACAACAAGTAAAGAAGCAGACAAAGTAGCACTATACTTTGCAAAAAACAATCAATTTACTTTAGACTACTTCAACAAATATGGTCTTACTCTATCAAAAACATTAATAAAAAGACATCTAAAACAAACAATTCAATTATTATTAACAATAAAAGATAGCAGACTATCTGAAGAAGACAAAGGATATCTAATCTATGTAATCAAACAAAAATATAACTGGTGGATAAATAAGTTTGAAGATGAAGAAGATAAAAAACAATATAAGAAAATATAATTTAAAACAATAAATTAATTCAAAACATTACGTTCTGTTTGAAAACTTCTATGCAATTTCTCAACTAGTTGATTTCCATTCCAAGGAGTGGAATTTCTTGAAATTACATCATATAAAGCTTCCAAGTGAATCCTACTCTGCAATAATTCTAAGTCCTCTTCATGCCAAGCAACAGGACGATGTTTCCGTTCACCAGCATACCAAAAACAAACAGAACCGAATTTTTTCCATGTTTCTTCGACATCACAATAAGCTGAATTTAATTTACTAGCTAAATCAGGCGCATCTCGTAATGAAACTGAAGCCTTTTCTCTAACTGAAGCGATATCAGTTCTATATTTCAAAGCCAAAAAAACAAGTTCAAGTTCTTTAGAATAACCCTTATCAACATAATCCATAATTACATAATCCATATCAATTGGTTTACCACCATTAATTATATTATCTGCACGCTTAGAAATTTGGTCCTTTTGCTTTTGCTGTAATTTAGTTTTATGAATTTCAAACAACATAGTATGAAACTTCAAATACACCTCATTTTGCCGTACTTGATCCAATGGATCACCTACATACTCAAAAATAAACTGTTTTAATGCCTTCATTTTACTTCACCTTAAACTAATTAATAAAAATATTATCAGTAGATATTACAATTCCAATAATAATGCTTACCAATATACAATATATTTAGTATATTAATCCGTTATAAACATTACTATTAACAATTGGAACAAACATACCAAAACATAACGTTTAAAAGAAATTTATTCCAAAAATAACTAAAAAAATATAAATATACTCATTAAATAATCCCAAGATAGCAATCTAATAAATTATATAAGCACGATATACATCGCTATACTCTATGTGGGTTGCAAAAATTAAACTAAGCGAAGAAGGAACATTAATTGGAAGTAAAGCAATAAAACATAAAATTACAATCATTGGAATGCCACTTTCATTTCAACATAATTCCAATGAGGTTATAGTTAATGTTGCTGGAACCATTTTCGGAGACACTAAAAATAAAATTAATTTTTATAATGACCTAAAAAGAGAAAAAAGAACTCTCAAT
This sequence comes from uncultured Methanosarcinales archaeon, assembly GCA_964557345.1. Classification (GTDB taxonomy): domain Archaea; phylum Nanobdellota; class Nanobdellia; order Woesearchaeales; family DATGWN01; genus CAZKZU01. Next base: position 29,582 of record CAZKZU010000007.1, on the reverse strand, counting down.
TTAGAAAGAAATAAAGACTTTATAATTGGAACAATTATTGAACCAAAATATACTGAACTCATCTATAATCACAAAATAATTCACATTTCACCAGCAATAATTTCTGATAAAGGTTATGAAATAATAACTATTGGATGTTTTGATCGATTAAGTTTGAATAAAGCAGTAAATGCTATAAGAGATAATCTTAAAGGAGAAATAATTTTTATAAAAAATCAAAAAATATCCTCTGCTTCAATTACTACAACACAACCAGAACTTACAAACAAACAAAAAAATGCAATAAATCTTGCAATCAAAAACGGCTACTATAATTCTCCAAGAAAAATTGATCTAAAACAACTTGCAAAACTTGCTAATCTTAGTTTTTCTACATATCAAGTACATCTAAGAAAAGCAGAACATAAAATCATTCCTAATTTATTTTGAAGATACGATATATATCGCCATAAATTTAATTACCTAGAAAATAATCTTGAATATATGGCACTAGATGACAAAATACATACTTGCACAAATAATTTAGATGAATTATACAATGAAAAAAATAGAATAACTGAAATTATTAAAGACAAAGAATACGAATACAAAAAACTAATAATTCCATTAGGCATAGGAATTATAGGCCTTACTGAATTAGCATATAGATCACTAACAGGAACTTCTTTTTTAGAAATCTATCATCGAACAGAAGCTGAAATAGAAGGAATTGCAAAAAGCACAGATTTCGTGATGGCAATATTAGGACCACTATATACAACATCAGCAGTACTTTCAGCCTTGATTTTAAAAAGCGAAATTAAAGATTGGAACAAAGACTATAAAAATATTGAAACACAAATAAATGAAGAAAAAACAATCAATCAAAATTAAAATAAATTAAACCTAAGGCGAATTATATAATGCTAAAACTTCTGCACCAGTTAAAACTCTACTAAATATTTTAACATTATCAATTGAGCCTCTAAAATAAATAGTAGAACTAATTTTACCAATTTGAACAGTATTTCCAGAAACATAAATAGGATATTGACCTGGATTTCCAATTACGCCATCAGTATAATTAGTTCCATTATTATTTACAACATGTATCCAAGAAGACGTGGAATTTTTATACCAAAAAGAATAAGCGACTTTTGGTTGGCTAACATTCACTTCAATATAATCTCCTACACCATCAAAGTAATATACACCACCATCATATCCACCAGTGACATTAAATGTAGGACCGCCACTAGTACCAGTTTTTCCTGCATAAGAATCTCCGCCATATGAAAGTCCAGGACTAACATTAATTATTCCATTAAAATTTAAAACAGGATATAAAGCGATTCTACCACCACCACCACTTCCTGACCATTGAGAATATGTTGTTGAAGAACCACCAGTTGCGCGAAAAGTACCTGTTCCTAAAATATTATTTGCATTAACCCAGATACTTCCACCTGAACCTCCTCCATTCCTGCAAGTCTGAGTATAAGTTCCCCAAATACCAATCATACCGCTAGAATCTATTAAACCATTATTAATTAAAGTATCGCTTATGTTCATAAAAATAGCTGCACCGCCTCGCCCACTATACCCGACACCACAATTTAAAATATCTGATCCTCCTGCAGAACCTAATGTTACAGGAAATAACAAAGAACCATATTTTGCAGCTACTGCACTATTACCAATATTATTACCACCGATACCACCGTGACTAGCACCAGAACCCCCTGAATGACTAGCACCAGAACCGACTCCAGGTCCAGCACCATTTATGTAGCCACAACCTGTTAAATTAATAACAGATTCAGCAGGCAGTGTGAAATTGACAGCTGTAAGATTAAAATATAAATTTGAAATAGGCACTTTACTGGTAGATGAAGTAACACTATATCCATAATTAGTTGCACAACTTAAATTAAAACCATTCAATATTGTATAATTTTCAATAATCAAATTGTACAAATTAAAATTTAATTTCGCATTAATGTTATCAAATGTTAAATTATGACCGGTAAAATTCCAAGTACTTGGCGAGTTTGTATTAAAAAAAGTAGTATTTCTATTAAATACATTAGTAGCTAATCCACCTTTAATATAAACTATTTTGCTATCGACATCATTATATAATATAGAACCGATTGCACCATCTTCTTTTGAACTAACGTTAGAATTTAATAAACCGGTCCAACTTGTTGTATTATAATAAATCGCAATTCTACCACCAGCTCCACCAGATGCAGCACCATAACCAGAACCGCCAGTCGAGGATAATAATCCACTACCGGATAGAGTATCAGCAACTAAATAAATTGAACCTCCCGCACCCCCTGCTTGTCGATCAGTAGTACCGCTAGTACCATCAACAGTTATATTAGAATTAAGAACTAAATTATTTGCTAAAATAGAAACTATTCCACCACCATTTCTTCCAATTGAACCTGCACCTAAATCAGGAGTTCCTGCCGTACCATATTCAGTCGGCATTAATAATGAATCATATGCACAACCGCCAAAATATAAAACAGAACCTCCAATACCACCATGACCTCCGCCAGTCCCTCCAGAATGCCAACCGCTATCCCCTACACAAATCCCAGTTCCAGAAGTATAACCTAAATTATTTCCAGATATCCTTCCATTAAGAGTTACGTTTGTTGCATAAAGAGTAATATTTCCCCCAGTTATATTTCCACTACTATTTACGGTAATAGCTGTGAAATTTAAAATTAAAGACGTCATAGGAGTAGAATTAGAAATTGCAGCAGAAATAATTAAATTACCTACGCCTGTAAAAACTTCACTATTTGAAAAAGACTTACTTGAACTAATAACACAAGTAGAAGAAACATCTCCAGAATCACATGACAGAACAGCACTAACAGTAGGAAGTAAAGCGAACAACATTGCAAAAACCAAAATCTCTTTTATTTTAATCAATCTAAAACCCCCGAATTATTATATACACTATTATCTCTAATATAAGTCGCATATCCATTATAAACTTCAGGAGCAACATTAAAATCCATCGCAAGAACAATATCCGCAGCTGCTGAACCTAAATTATATAAATCTAAAACTTCAGATGAATTCAAAGAACGATTATAAATACGAACTTCGTCTATAGAGCCATTAAAATAACGAGGATAAGTATCATCACGATTTCTTCCTATATAAATTTGATAGTTAGGATTAATATTATAATTATTAGATACTTGAGAACCACCAACACCATTCAAATATAGTCTAGTATTTCCACTACTCCTCTGAGCTACAATATGATACCAATTATTTGTAGTTAGTACACTAGGAGAATAAGCAAGAACCGCTCCAATTCCTAAATAAGGAGTTGCAGGATTAAGTTCTACTTGAAATCCAGTCCATGAACCTGCGATATAAGGACCATTACCTAATACTGCTGAAAAAGTAGGAAGAGATTTGGCATTAATCCAAAAAGATATCGCGAAATCATTAGTCCCAAAATTAAGCAAAGTATTATTAGTCGTATTAATATAATCATTACTTCCATCAAATGTATATGCACTTCCAATTACTCCAGATCCATTCAACGTCGGACAAGTTGCACCAGTACAATTTCCATTATTTCCATTCCCACTAACATCTGACATATTGCCGTCGAAAGAATAATACGTAACTAAACCATTAGTAGGTCCAGAGATAATAAAATTAGATATATTAGATCCTCCATTTCCTCCACCACTTAAACTCACTGCATCATAGGTCAATACATTTCCAGCAAGTCGAGTTGCACCCAAACTATCAATATATAATATTCCTATTAAAGGAGTTTTCCTGTCCGATAAAATATAATTTGAACTATTAACAACAGAACAATTTATTGTTACACTCTGTCCAATATTCAACACAAAAGGAAGTGGGGGAATCGTATTAGAAGAATTACAAGTTAAATTAATTTGTTGATTCAATCTAAATTCAGTTATTGTTATAGTATCATAATAATTATTTCTAAATTTAAACTGAGAATTGCTTGTTCCTATGTAATAATTATCAACAGCAACTGCGCTTGATTGCAATTTATAATCGGACACTTTTTTTCCAGATGAACTTCCAATGTTAGAAGAGCCACCTATTATATTTACAACAACTAAAGCCACAACTATAACTATTGCTATCAAAATAAGATACTCAGTAGCGGTTTGAGATTTCAATCTAGCCATGTAATAATATTTTTACGATTAGTGCTTTTAAATATTATGTTTCCCTCTAGAATAGGAAATAATCAATTAACTCAAAATTATCAAGAAAAATAACTACTAAAAATCAAAACTAAACAATATCAAAAAAATAAAAATAATAAAAAGTAGTCCTTAGACTACAACTTCTTCGTCATCTTTCTTCTTTAGTTTCTTGATTTCTTTTTCTAAGTCAAGTTCTTCAAGAAGTTCTTTGTAACGATTTCTAATAGTAACTTCAGTAACACCAGCTACATCAGCAACTTCTCTTTGAGTTCTTTTCTCTCCATGCAATAAAGCACTCACATAAAGTGCAGCAGCTGCAATTCCAGTTGGACCTCTTCCAGAAGTAAGCTCATTTTTCTGTGCTTTTTCTAAAATTTCAACAGCGTAAGACTGAGTTTCAGCAGATAATTTCAAACTTGAACTAAATCTAGCAACATAATCAGCTGGATTTGAAGGTAAAATTTTAATGCCTAATTCTCTTGTAATAAATCTGTATGTTCTACCAATTTCTTTTTTATCAATACCAGAAGCTTCTGAAAATTCATCAAGAGTTCTTGGAACTTCGTGTCTTCGGCAAGCTGCGTAAAGCGCTCCAGAAATAACAGATTCCATACTTCGTCCTCGAACCAAACCTCTTTGAACTGCAAGTGTATAAATTCTAGCAGATTCTTCTTCTACTGATTTTGGTAATTTTAAGTAAGATGAAACTCTTTTTAATTCAGCAAGAGCTAATTTCAAGTTTCTTTCAATTGCAGTGCTTATTCTATACTGCCATTTTCTAAGTCTAAAGAACTTGTTTCTTCCAGCACCATCAAGACCATACAAATCAGATTTTTGACCGATTTCAGTACCTAAACCTTGATCATATTGAGTATAAGTCATAGGAGCACCAGTTCTTCTCTTCTGTTCTCCAGTTTCAGAGTCGAATTCTCTCCATTCTTGGCCAAAATCTACCATCTTATCTTCTAAGACAAGACCGCATTCTTTACAAATTACTTCACCTTTATCGGAATTATAGCTCAAACTAGTACTTCCACATTCCGGACATTTTTTTATGTATCCACCAGCCATATTGTTTCACCTTATCGATTAAATATTAATTAAATAAACCTAAAATAATTATTTAGCCAAAATTATTAAAAAATTGATATTTTGTTGAATTATCAAACGAATTATTTGACAAATTTGAACCTAAAGATAATAGGAATAATGCTCTAGAAAAACTCTTTTTATTGCCAAAAAAATCAGCAAAAATCAAACTCACTTGATTTACCCCCAACGTAATCTTTTTAAATCAAAGACGTAACTCCTTTATAAATGTTTCGCAAAAAACAGAAAGGTTTTTATAGAAACAACGATAATTTCGGTGATTTCGTATATATTTCATAGTATCTAAGAAGTTGTGATTAACAGTTCTGTTAACGCATCAAAAAATTAGTCAAATAAATCTAATATCCCCTAGAATTATTAAAATTAAAAAACTCCATAATATATAATTATATAAACATGTGCAACTAAGTATCTGAATTAATGCATACAAAAAGTAAATTAGTTAGAGATAACATCCCTCAAATCATTCTTAAAGACAACTTTGTCCCGATAATGCACATTGCTTCTGCAGAAGAATATTCTGCTAAATTAAAAGAAAAACTAAGTGAAGAAGTTGAAGAATTTCTAAAATCAGAAGAAATCGAAGAAATTGCAGATATTCTTGAAGTAATATACTCGATTTGTGAATTCAAACAAATAACAAAAGAAGACATAGAGTCAATTAGAAAAAAGAAAGCTGATATTAGAGGAAGCTTTGAAAAAAGAATCATTCTAGATAAAATTGAAAAACCTTAATTAAAATAATACAAATAGTAAACAGAAAATAATTAGCAAAATAATAATAAACTTCTAAAAAATAAAAAACTCAACTAACTACTAACTCACCCACGCAACTTAACAATCATTTCTTTAGTAATAATATCAGGATTTTGTTCAAAAAAACCATTAAAATACTCAGGAACATATTCGGGAGGAGTCACATACCCTAATTTTTCAAATTTATTAACAACAGAAACATCCTCAATCCCTATTCTTCCAACAAAAAGAGCAGATAAATCCTCTCCTGATTCAACATATTCAAAAACTCTAAAAAAACCTCGTAAATAAATAACATCTTTTGTATACGCACCTTTTTTACTTGTATCCATCAACCCTCGTTTAACCCGAGAAGTCAACTTTAATGCAGTCTTAGGCTTAAAATACTTACACAGGTGAGTATACGTTGCCTTAAAACCATGATTTAATGCAAAGTTAACCGCAACTACTCTACCCGCATAATTTCGAAGCATTGAGGTTGTAAGAAGTCCTGCTGCAAATTCAGAATAAACAGCTAAACCTTCTTCAGTTTCAAGTCGATTAGAAAATCCATTTGAAAATATCCTTAACATTTGACGATTTCCATTTTCATACCTTACAACGTGAGTTCCAATTTCATGAACAATTAATCTTTTAACATAACTTGCATAAAATCGTTCATTTTTTCGAAGAAAAAAAGTTCGTGTTGATGCTTGCACTTGAGCACTTGTAACAATATCTTTACTTGCAATTTTCCAGTTTTTAATGCCTAATATTGCAAATGCATTTTTAATCAATTTTATCGTTAAAACTCGAGAGATACGCTTAGATCTTTTAGCTTTAACTAATTTCAAAATTTCATATGAAGTTTTTACAAGCTTATCATCAGGTGCAGGATATATTTTTTGAGAAGCAACAGAAAAATCATTTGTTCCAACACGTAAATTAAGATCAATTTTATTTATCAAACTAAGCCGCTTTTTTTCATAAACCAATTCAATATCTGATTTTCCAAACTTAATCTCAGTTAAAATGCATCTTAAATCAAGAAGATTTTGAGAAACTGACTTATAACAAAAAACCGGATTTTTCCCCATTTTAAGAAATTTTAATTTTTCAGAAGTTGCATTAATCGGACTTAAAGAAGTAGATTCAATCACAGAAGAAACATATGCGAAAAAATTATCGAAATTATGAATTCTTTTTGACAACATATTTACATCTCGCACTTAAGCCTATTTAAATATTATCATTGACAAGTATGTATATTGAATTATTAATTCAAAAAATCACACTAATCCAATAGCACAAACTATTAAAACTTCAAAGATAAGAAACTATTATGAAAATTGAAAATGAACTAGGCATAAGAATCGCATACCTAGATAATAATAAAGAATACTTGTATTTAAAAGAAAATACAGAAATAAAAACATGCGACCTCATAAAAATAAATCAAATAAAAGCTAAAATACCAAAAGAATTAACTAATGAATTTTTCTTTGTCCCAAATAAAATACAGTACTATTTAAAACTTCCAAATTCATTCGAGAAATACATCGCAAAATTATCACTAAATAGAAAAAAGAAAATAAAAAAAGCACTTAGTCATAACGAAATAGAAATATCTTTCGAACAACCAATCCAAGAAAATGATTTCAAAATTTGGATAGACATATATAAAAAAAAGATTCTCGATAAAGAAAAAGGAGTTCTAAGAATTACCGACGACTGGCTTACTAAGAAAAAAGAAAAAAACATTTCAACAGGAGCAATTTTTGCTAAAATAAATAATGAAATTATAGGCGGAATAATATTCAAAATATACAAGAAAAATAAACTATCAATTGGATACTCAGCAGTTAAAAAAGAAATACAAAATCTAGGAGTAAACGACTTACTTAATTGCAAACTTATCGAATACGCAATTAAAAAAAAATTCAAAATAATTACAAGAGGGATGGACTCTAATTTTTATGGAAATCATCTTTCCCCAGGAATATATTTATTTAAAAAAAGCCTAGGATTTAAAATCAAGCCATTACCAAAAAAAGGATTTTGCCTACTCAAAATAAATAATATGGCCCACTTAGAAGACAACGTTTTTTTCATATCAATAGAAAACAAAAAAAAGATTGCAAATCTAATTACTAAAAAACCAAACGAAATTAACTTAGATGAATATAATAATAAAAAGGATTATGCGAAAATAAATCTATTTGTATTCGAAAAAAACAATAAAAATAATCTTAAATTAATAAACGAAATAATAAATTGAAATCATAATCAAAATTCTAAGCAACAAACAAGTACGCACCACTCAGTAGGAGTAAAGTTATAAACCCTTAAAAATTCCACAAACTAAAATGATACTAGAAGACATTATTGGACAAAAATTTGATGCCGAGATTATAGAAGACAGCGGAGCAGCTGGCGGACTAATTAGAGTTAATGATGAAGAAATAGAGTTCGTTGTAGGAAAAATAGAAGAGGGTCAAATCACCTATTCTCCCAATATTAAATCCGGAAAAAAAAGAATACGAATAAATCAAATAGACACATCAAACAAATTTAGAATTGTTTTTGCAGATCTAGTAAATCCTTTACCGATACACGATATATCTAAAGAAGTACAAACATACATATCAGATTCTAAAAAAATACAAACTTTAGAAGAATTTACTACCAAATATCATAAATTAGAAGAAGAACTAGCTGAGAAATCAGAAGACGAAAAAAGAGAAAAAACAATAGATAAATTAAGAAAAAAATATTTTACTGCAAAAGAAGATATGCTGCAAAGATTTGAAAAAGAAAAAACAATACGCGAATATCAAAATGGAACAATTAGAAATGCAACTTTAGACGATTTATTAACAATAGAAACTCTAGCACTTAATTTCTACAATAATATTGTAATGCGTAAAGAAAATATTGTAGAAGTAAATGAAATGATTGAAGATGCTAAAAAAAATATCACTACTTTTTATATTCTAGAAAACAATCAAGAAGCAATAGGAATGTTAACCTATCGTGTAATAAAAAATATACCATTCATAGGAGCAATAGGAATTAAAGATCATCACCCAAAAACAGTTGAAGCTCTGCTTAACAAAACAATGGAGTTTGTATCATGTAATGGATTTTTTAAAGAAATTTTTTCTGAAATAGAAGATCAAGAATTTTATAGAAAAACTGGATTTAGAATAAATAGCAAATATAAAGAATACTCAGAGATGACAAAAAAAGAAATGAAAAAACAATTATTATACTTTCCACCAAATACAGAAGTCAATCCAAATGTGTAAAAAATTAAATAAAAAATCAATTTAAATAGAATAAATATTAATTCATAAAACTATTTCTTTTTCTTAATCTTTTTATCTTTACTAATTTTATCTCCAGTTAAATTTTCAAAACTAGAAGCAAGATCAATCATATATTTTCCTTCTTCTAATTTGTATACGAGAGGTTTTTTAGAATCAAATAAATTAACTAAATCAAGCTCAAATTTTCCTGGTTCAGAAATATTAATGCTTTCAAAATTCAAAACTACTGGTTCGTCAAAATGACTAATTCCAATGATATCAGCAACATCCTTTTCTATTTTTTGTCGATCATGAGAAGTAAGTTTTATTTGATCTTTACCTTGAATAGAAGTTAATTTTTCTTTACTTAAAAAAAAGAATAATTTACCACCACAAATGGTACAACCAGTTAAAATCTCTCCAGAACCATCATCAATTAATTTTCCACAACGAACACATTGATGAGGCATTTTGTAACCTTACCCAAAATCAATTGATAATTGATTTAATTTATGCGGATTTTGTTTAATTTCATTAATTACAGAAGCAGGACCAATCAAAGTTAATCCTTCTCTATTACCTAAAAGTAGAGTTGCAAGTTTTTCTTTTACTTTAACCATAAAACTAGAAGTTTCAGTTTTGTGACTTTCAATTACAGCGATTTCAATTCCCTTAAAAGTTGCACTGACTTCTTGCATTGTTTTTTGAATTAATAAGATTTCTTCTTGTTTAGTAAGTCTACCTTCGAGCAACAATATTTTATTTTCTTTTACAACATCAATAATTTTCTTAAATCTAGATTCAGAATCAAGAGATGCTATTTCAGAATATCTTAAAAACTCAATTACTAAATTCTTAGTAGAGCTTGTTTTTGCCGTTTTAATTGTTTTAGTAGCCATTTTTTATTTGTATTAGCGCAGTATTAATTTTGTTTTTCGTATTTATTTATTTGACAATCTCAAAAAGTTTATTATAAAACTTATCCATGTCTTTACCAAACTTTGCAGAAATCCCAATTATTTCATATTGAGGAAATGCAGTTTCAATCTTTTTAATATTAGACTTTTTCAAGTCACACTTATTAGCAGCAATTAAAACCGGAATTTCACGTGCAACTAAATTACCAATAATAGTTATATTAACTTGAGAATACGGATCAAGAGTAGAATCTAAAACAACGACAACAACATCCATATCATCAAGCCACTTAATAGCATCAATAATACCTTTTGTTGCTTCTTTTGCAACTTCTTTTGCATCTTTATCTTTCATTCCAAACTTAACAAAATCTTCATAATCAATCCTTGTTGCAATACCAGGAGTATCAACAAGATTAAAACAAATTTCTCGTCCATCTTCAGAATTTTTAATAGTAATAGATTCTTTTATTTGAATTTCACGAGTTTCATGAGGCATATCAGAAACAGTTCCAACTTCTTCGCCTAACCAGTCCATACTAATTCTATTAGCAAGAGTTGTTTTTCCACCATTTGGAGGGCCATATAAACCTAACTTTATTTTTTTCTTCTTAAACGCTCTACTAAAAAGTCCAGAAACCCATTTTTTGAAAATACTTATCATTTTGTGCAATTATTTGTTTATACCTACCTTATTTTTGAGGCACTTTGTTTATAAAGTTTTCTAAAAGAAAAGTCTTGTTTTCAACACCAATTTAACAAGCAATTAAAATAAGAGTAATATTTATTAAAGCCAACTTTAATCAAGTATTTATGAATTACGATAAATTCAAAGAAGCATTAGCAAATTATCCTTCATTAATATTTTTGATAATAGCTAATTTTGCTACACTAATATTTGCTTTATTCTATAATTTATCAACCCTACAAATTTTATTACTTTACTGGTTTGAAAGCGTAATTATTGGATTTTTTAACATACTCAAAATGCTTGTTGTAGATTGGGACAAAAAATTTAACAAACTATTGATTTTAATTTCTAAAATATTCATGATCCCATTTTTTACTTTCCATTATGGTCTATTCATGGCAGCACACTTTATTTTTATTATTTTACTATCCAGTATTAATTCTATGTCCAACACTCTTCCATGGAACGCAATATTTCCAATACTAAAATCAGCATTACTTATAATTGCAATTCCAGTCCTACTAATTTTTATATCGCACACTTTTTCATTCATTAACAATTTTATGTTAAATAATGAATATACAAAAACAAATATTGGCGAAATAATGGGACTACCATATTCTAGAGTATTTGTTATGCAATTCGTTTTAGTGTTCGGAGCCTGGATTTCATTATTCATCACAGCATATTTCAAAAATGCATCATTTCAAACAGGATTTATAGTATTGTTTATTATTCTAAAAACATACACTGATATAAAATCACACGTTAAAGAAAGAACTAAATATGACATTATTAATTTATCTTCAAAGAACAACATGGTTCAGAAAAACATTTTTAAATATTTTAAAAATATAAATAAGTAATTAGAAATATTTCTTGAACTCTCATCCACTACTAATACTACTAACATTTCCAATCTTTTCAATTCGAAGTATATTACTTACAAACGCCTCTATTTTCTGCTCATGAGATACAATTACTAATTGAGGCACATTAAGCATATGTAAAACATCTCTAACTTTATCCAATTGTTCACTTGAAAATCCTTCAGTTGGCTCATCTAATATAAGAAGATCGCGAGTCTTAATATCGTGTAACAATTCATTCACAATCCTATTCAATGCAAGCCTATATGCTAATGCAACACTTGTTCTTTCTCCTCCACTTAAAGAAGAAATATCAATATCATAATCATTTTGTCTTACAATAGGAGAAAAACTATTATCAATTGAAACATTAAATGAATCATCTTCAATCAATACATTAAACCATTCTGAGAAATTACGATTGAATTCATAATAAATTTCAAGAAGTATCTTTCTCTCAATTGATTCCATTAATGGAACAAAAAAACTAGTCAACCAAACTCTCATTTGTTTATTCCACTCAGATTTTTTTAAAATTTCTTTTTTGAAATCAACTTCTTTTAATAAATCAGTATAAGATTTCTCAAGCATAGAATTTTCTTTTTTAGCAGATTCAAATAATGCATTTGCATTTTGAAAAACTATGCGGATATTTTTTAATTTGGAATCAATTACAGTAAAGTCTTGTAATAAATGACTAGAATTAATTAGTTCAAGTTTAAGCAATTCTATTTGAGAAGAAATCAATTTTAATTTCTCAGTTAATTCCATCATCGATTTATCAAGTTCAACAACAGACTTATTTTTAGAACCAATTAATTCAACCAAACCTTTCTTTTTTTGTTTTAAAATTTCATTTTCACGCAATTTTTTCTCTTCAAATTCCAACTCTTTTAAAATTTTCTCTTGTTCTGCAAAATCAATTTTTGAAAGCGCAAATAATTTAACTTCAACTGCGCCTAAATCAACTCTAAATTTATCAAGAGATATTTTCTTTTTTGCATCCTCTTCAGAAAGTGCAAGAAGTTTTGCTATTTCTATATCAAACTGAATTCTTTCCTGTTTCTTTTTTTCTAAAAGCAGTGTTTTTTCTTTTAATTCTTTTATTTCAACACTTATAGATTTAAAATTATCATTTAATAAGTTATTTTTGCCGTCAAGCTCAGACAAAAGATGAGTTTTGTGAGATTCATCAACTTTTTGAAAACAAACAGGACAAACATCTATTTTCAAAACACTTTCACCTTGGTTTTTATTGTTTGAGATTAAAGCACTAATTTTTGCGATACTTGATTCTTTTTCTTTAAGTAAAGCCTCACAAGCACTTAATTCTGAAATATCTTTCTCAATAAAACTCATTTTCTCAAGAACGTGCTTTTTCTTAAGATCGTAGTTATCTCCTACAACAACTAATCCAGAAATTTGAGTTTCATAAAATAGTTTTTTTTCTTTTAAAGAAGATATTAACAATTTGTTAGCATCAATAAATCTACGTAAGTCTAAAACTTTAGTTAATACTTCACTAAGATTACTACCTTCTTGTATAACAATCGATTTAAATTGCAATTCAAAATCAGCAATTTCTTTTCCCAACAACTCTTTTCTTTTTGAAAATAACAATATGTCATTTTGTCCATTTAACAAATCTTTTTCAAAAAAAGTTAGCTTCTGTTTTTTTAAGTCTAATTCCTTTATTTTCAAAGCAATTGAATCCGAATCTTTCTCAACGACAGCCAATTCTTCTTTTACAACAACTAATTTTTTTCCTAAATCTTCAACTTTTAATTTAGAATTGTTAAACTCTGAAAATACCTCACCTAATTTTTGTTCTTTGGAAGGTAAATCCGCAACTTGACCATCCAAATAATTACACTCTGCCCTTAAACTTTTAGTAATAATTTCAGCATTACCTATCACTTTTTTATATTTATCAACACCAAAAATTAACCTTAAAGTATCTAATCTATCCTCTGGCTTTTCAAGTATAATAGCTTTCATCTGTTCTTGAGAAGAATAAACTGTATATCGATAAACATCAGCATTAGGATACCCTAAAATATCAAGCATTCGCGCCCTTAGTTCAGTTGGCATTAATTCTTCTTTAACATCGTTAATAATTAAATAACCTGCTCCTTGAAGACCATTTTTAATAGTTCTAAAAATAATATAATTATCTTCCCCAGAACTAAAATCAAGTCTAATTTCAGCATTCTTACAACCTTTTCGTAAGATTTCAGAGGCATCTAAAACTCCTTTTTGAGAACCAAATAATGCAAACTCAATTGCTTTTAGAATTGTACTTTTTCCAGAACCAATATCTCCAGCCAGTAAAAGCGATCCTTTAGGAAAATCAATAACAATATCAGTATAACTTCGTACATTTTTCAAACTAAGTTTTTTAAGTTGCATATTAAAATCCAATACTAATTAATAATTAGTTATAACAACTAATTCTTATCAATAATAAACAATAAAACTATTACATTAATAAAGATTTATCTGCCAAAATAGGCTATATATAGAATTAAAGAAGGAAAGCAAAAAGAACGCGACCCTAATTATTTAAAACCATTTGATTGATCAATATAAGCCATATTTTGTATTACACTAAAATCCGAATTCTTTTGCTAAAACAGATAACTCTTTTTTTGATTTAATACTAGCATTACCTTTAGCACTCCCTCGTAATTTTAATATTTCAGCAAGAGCCTTTTCACGTTTCCAAGCAGATATTTTTTCGATTAATGCTGCACGCATAAACTCTTGTAGATTTGAAAATCCAAGATCTTCAACTAGACTCTTACTTTCTGCCTCGAGCGCAGGAGTTAATCTTACGCTTATTAGTTTGTTAACCATATTAATTAGTAATTAGTTCAAATATATAAATGTTATCATATGACTTCATAAAACATCAGGATGTTTCACAGGAATTGGAGATAATGAGAAATCTTTAATGTTACGAGTAAGAATCACATCGGCATTAGAAAGAATTGCTGCAGCGATATGAATGGCATCATTGAATTCACTATTTAAAACAAACTGTTTTGCAAAAGAATAGATATTTTTATCCAAATTTATACACTCATATTTATTTGCATAAGCTAACCAAGATAGAAATGTAGAAGGATCAACGTTTTGATATGCCAATTCTTTTAATACTAAATTAGAAATTACAACTTTATATTTACACTTTAATACTTGTAAAAAGAAATCAGATTTATGCCTATTTAGCAAATAATCCATAATTATGTTCGTATCAACATATACTTTATCACTCATAAATTATTTATAATATAACACTAATATAAAGATGCATTAAGCTATCTCGAAAATATAACAAGTTTTATAGAAATAACTAAAAAATAAATTAAAAAATTTAGTTAGCAATAAGTTTAACTTAAATCTTCTCAGCAATAGAAACTGAATATACTCTAAGCCAAGATATTATTATAATCGAAGTAACTACGTACCAAACATTTGCAAATGTAGGAACCGCAACAGTTTTAGCTAAAATAAATAAACCAAATACAAGGAAAATAGCAGAAATCGCAGCTACAATTAAACCACCAAATAGCATTGGTTTAATCAAACTAATCATAGATTTATATGCAATACCAGTTGCTTCAATGATTTTATTTTTTTGTTGTTTAACAAAATAAATTGCACAAACTTGAAGTAAAATACTTATCATAAATACACTAATTATTTGTCTTAAATTATCAATAAAATCTCCACTGAAATAAGACGTCAATAACATTATTAAAGCTGCAATTAGCACTATACCAATTAAAACTGGAACAACTATCATAAAAAATCCTGCAATCATTGCCCACGAACTTTTCCAAAATCCTTTAGCACTACTAGTATAAAATAATTGTCTTGTTAAGACAAATACAAAAAATGCTGAGATAACAAATAGTATTGGAAGGCCTAGTACAACTGCAAGCCCGCTGTATAAAACAGCCTTACTTGGTAATAAATTAGGATCATTCAACAAATCAGAAGAAGGGTGCGCCATAATAAATTTAGTTAAGGGCAAAGAACCAACTGCTAAATTAATAAGCCATAATCCTAATAATAAAAACAAAACGAAAACAACATCAATTGCTGCACTCATTAACCATTTTTTAAAAAAATTATTATCAACAGCATACTTGTCTGCAATGAAATTATTAACATTAAAAGACGTATTTACACCATCTACCTTAGCATTTTGAGAATGTAATTTATTAACAACTTTATTTCTAGCTTCACTGTTTTTAATAGAAATAGGAGTTTTTAATGTTGGTTCAATCTTTTTTTGTCTTATCTTTACTTTACTTTTTACCATGCGTTACCACCACTAGAAGTTCCACTAGTATTACCTGTACCAGATGTAGAATTATTATTTATTGCAGAATATTCAAATGGAGTTGCACTTGTATCTTCCTCTACGAATTTATTACAAACTTTATCAAATTGTGCGCCTTCTACAAATAAACAAACTTTATCATATTTGTTAGGACTATATTTAACAATCATATCTTTAGTTGTTCTTCCAGCTGTGCTATATTTACTAACTGTCCCATTATATATTTTAATATCATCTACTTTTAAAGTATAAGTCCAACCAAACAAAGTCGGATTTCTCAGTTGGAATGTGATTTTATATAAATACAATGGAGTACTATTATCAGTACCATCTCCTGGATAAACATGAGATATTTTTCCTTGAACTGAAGCAGCATAAGCTCTTGATCCATCAGGTAAATTAACCATAGCAGCACCATCACTAACTAAAGGAGTTTTATCAGATTCTCTACAAGCTGCAAATAACATACCATAAGTATATTTCGCAATTAAATCACCGGAAAAATATTGTTTATATTTATCATCAAACTCAGCTTGTTTTTTATAATAATCTTCTTTACTTCCAAATAAAGTATTCCAAGATTGTGCAGCTTTATTACCAGCTTGAACACCTTTCACACCAGCATAAACACCAGTAGACATTTTGTTATTACCATCATAACCATATAATCTAGCAACATTATCAACTCGAGTTTTTTGATCTCTATTATCAACAACCTTTTTATCGTCTTTTAATGCTTTATCTAAAGCAGCATTCTTATCATCAGCAGATAAAGATTCAGGATCTTTAACACCATGATCAGTAAGAATTTGATTTACCCCGTCATCTTTTTGAGAATTCAAATCAGCAATTAAATCTGCGTCAGCAGTAGCATCTAAAGCAGCACCTGGTGTTCCGTCATCATTTACTTCTTTCCAACTAGTACCATCATAAACATAATCATTATACATACCATCACCATTTGTAACAGTATATTGATAACCATTTTGAAATCCTAAAAAATTAGTAGTTGGAGTAACAGAAACATCACCACTTGAATAACCATTATTTCCTTCAGCATCAGTTATTAAAGTAACTTTTCTATCTGGTGGTTCATTAACATTTCCCTCATCATTAGTAAATGTACTTTGATCATCATAATACCAAAGCTCTGTTGTTTTTCCAACTGTATTTCCTTTAGCATCCTTAATGATAGTATAACTACTAACAGCTGAAAGAGAACCATCTTTATTTACTTCATAAGAATCCATACTTTGATAATCAACCGAATAGCCGTTATTTGTCGGAGTAATCACTTGAGTTACAGTATTTGTAGAATCATAAACTGTATACTGTAGATTTCCACTATCAGCATCTCGAGTTATTTCAGTTCTAGCTTGATTATCTGAAGTTCCGATTTGATTTTGATTTATAACAAAAGAACCTTTCGTACTAATTTCAGCATCAACTTTTGAATAATCTAATTTTCCTAAATTAAAATCACCACTAACAGAATTAAGAAAACTTGTATCTGCAGCTAATCTTGCATCAGCAGCTATTTGTTGAGGATTTTTAGCAGGAGTATTAGCAGTATTAACACCACCTTGATTAGCAGTATCAATAACACCAGCCATAGCTGTTTTTGGATCATAACCTGCAGCAGTAATATCGTTAATCAAAGCAGAATCATCTACTAATCTACCATTTTCATCAGTAATCAAACCTGTATCCTTATTGATAGTATATTTATTTTGAAGATCATCAAAAACAACAATCTCTGTATCAGTTTCAGAATTATAATGATAAATACTAGAAGTAGTCGAAGGAGTACCTCCAGTTGCAGAACCAGTTGAACCAGTTGTAGAAGGAACACCTGAATTAACAGCACTAGCTATTTCATTATCTAAAGTAGAACTACCAAGTGGAGAAGGTTTAGTTGTTGGAGTCGCAATTGTAGGACCTGAAGGAACACCAGTTAATTTTGCACTACCTGGATTAAGTTTTCCAAAATAAGCATAACCTTCATCTTCATTCATAGTGCTTAAACTAGTAGAAATTTCCTTGTTTTGCGTACCATATAAAAATCCACTACCTATATTATCTACGGAATTCCATCCTGGACCCCCATCATATTCCCAAGTTCCAGCGTCTCTATTATAACGATAATTAGTAGATGGAGCATACCATGCAGAAGGATTCACATTTATAGTAGCAGGAGTCTCTACATAATTACTTGGAATAGTAGGAATTCCTGCATTAGCTGCTGCACTAGGAGAAAGACTTCCTAAATCATTTCCAGGAGTAGTTGAACCAACAGGAACTCCTGCAGCTATTGCAGCACTTAGAGATGTTGAAAGAGAACTAGAAGCAGAACCGCTAGTAGTCATAGATGAACCAGAATCAATTGCCATAACTTCAGAAATAATTGCTTTATTCTTTACAGGATTTTTCATCAAAGTATTATCATAAATTTGACCATTTTTTTCATAAACAATTTGTCCACTTGAAAGAGTATATTCAGCAACTCCATCAAATCTTACATGTTTAGATGTAGTAATTGCAAATCCTTCTCCCATCAATAATAATAAAACTAGTACACTAAATATAATTATAAATAATTTTTTTGATTTCATGTTGTTGCTGCTACGCCCCCATATCCTGCAGTTGACGCTGCACCTGAACTTGATCCACTACCGCCAGTAGATGAAGCACCACTCGAAGATGAACCGCCTACAGCTGAACTACCTGAACTTGTTCCAGTTGTTGTTGATCCACTTGTTGTTGAACCCGTAGTAGCTGCACTTCCACCATAACCTGAACTAGTACCGCCAGTACTTGAAACATTTGAGCTCGAGCCAGAAGTTATATTTCCTTTAGCACTCTCTTGAGTTTTCTTAAAATTACCATAAGCTTTATCCATATCTTCACACGCTTTATCATTAGCACCAGTTACTTTAAAAGTATCTCCCTCGGATACCATTTTATTAAGAGTGGATGCTGAATTAATTACATTTTGAACTTTAATCCAACCATCACAGAACCATTTTATAGTTCCACTATATTTAGGAGAATTACATGCATAACTACATCCAGTAGAAATAACCATCATTATTTTTCCAATTGAATCAGATGCCCAGAAATTTTTAATATATTCATACACCATATTCATAAGCCCTGAAAATGGAACAAAATTAAATATTTTTAATAAATAAACACACTCTTGAGATGATCGAACACTTTCACAAATAGTTTCATCCATTATTCCGCTTTGAGCTTGTTCAATTACACATAATGCATAAGAACATTGTATTGCTCTCCATTGATGAGCTTTCTTTAAAATTCCAGGAATACACATTTGCATAAACATGTAAACAATATTATCCTCATCGAAAATTGTAACTCCAGAAGCAGCTAAAGGTCTTGCAATTTTTCCGTATGTATTTAGTCCACCCGATGAGTTAGTTCCACCAGCATAACCAGGCTGATTATATTTATCCACTGTATCAACAAATCCTGAAAACTTATTTGTATACATTACATTAAAAGTACTTCCACTACCGCCTTTAGTTGCACTAACTTTGTCAAAATTAGCAAACATTTCCCAAAGAGACATTTCACAAGTTACCCATTGACAAAAATAATGAATATACTTAACAAATGCATTATCAATAACTTTATTTGCATTTGATTCAGCAGTACAAGTTCCTTTTTCTGCACCAGCTACACCTTGAGATGCGGGAGCAGTAACTACAGATGAAGTAAGTTGCAATTCAGTTATACCTAACAAGAATCCAATAGCAGTAATTAATTCAATAATTTCTCTAACAAAATTATATAACTTACAAACTAATTCTAAATATTTAACAAATTTGTAAACTTGATCAAGAGTTTTCCAAACCCCTTTTGTTTTACTTACTGCACTATCTACTTTATCCATTAAATTTTTGTCAGCTAAACCAACAGGATTATCATAAAATTTAATATTAACCTTAGCAGTTACAATTTCTTCAGGAACAATTCCATTATCTGAATAAGAACTTACTTTAAATCGGCAATCAAGTGAAATTCCATCAAAATAAAAATCAGTTGTTTTTGACTCTAAAACTAAATATTGTTTTTTCAAATCATCAGAAGGACCAATGTAAGAAACACTAGAAATATACT
This sequence comes from uncultured Methanosarcinales archaeon, assembly GCA_964557345.1. Lineage (GTDB taxonomy): Archaea > Nanobdellota > Nanobdellia > Woesearchaeales > DATGWN01 > CAZKZU01. The sequence continues at coordinate 9,247 of CAZKZU010000007.1, read as the reverse complement.
CAATTCCTCGAAGTGAAGAAGTTCTTGTCGAACCATTAGAAGAAATACATTGCTCAAAAGTTGCAGTGTTTAAAGTCATAGAAGGCGAATCCAAAGTAACTTCAACATACGCTTTTTGATTAATTTTTTTTGAAACTTCTCTATCCCAATTTTCAGGATTTGCAACAGCACTGCCCGTCCAATCTCCATTAGTAAGCATAGGCACAGATTTAATAGTTCCTACTCGAATATCAGAGCCACCTGAATTAGTAACATTTACTTTAACTCTAACAGTACCAGCACTAGGAACTCCTGTAGCAGTTGCCGAACATAAACCAGAATCACAAGAAGCAGGACTAGTTGCAAATGGCAAAGTTGAATTTGACATATAAAATGTAACAATTCGTGTAGAATTAGGGGAATCTTCAAGTAATCCAAAACTTGATTTAATAGCCCCTCCAATTGAAGTAAAAGAATATTCTCCTTCGAGACCTTGAGGAATACCCTTCAAAACAAGTCTAGTAATAGTTGGAGCTGGAACATAAGTAGTATTTCCAGTACCATTGTAATTCACAGTTCCATTAAGTATTGTACCATTATACGAAGTAACATTTGTAGAAACATCATCGCCACCTGTTCGAGCAGTGCAATTAGTAAGTACAGTTGCATTACAATATACTATGACAGGTATATAAATATTAATTCGTCTACTTAAAGTACTAGTACAATTATTTGATAAATCACAAGAAGTTGCATTAAAAGTATAAACCCCGTTCTTAAGAGAAGTGTAATTAATTGCATATAAACCCTGAGTATTTGTAGTATTAGTAAATATCAAACCAGTAAAGTTATACAATCTAATTGTGGTATTGGAATAATTTACCCCAGTAGCATTTACACTTACAAAAATATTATCAGTCGACTTATATCCTAAAGAATTATCACTATCTGAAGAAGTAGTATAACTAATATTTGCAGAAACAAAAGGGATAGATAAAACTAAGAGAATTAAAAACCACGCTATCGGAATCTTCATATAATACTTCTTCGCAGTTAAGATTTATAAAGATATTGCTTATTTATGAATAAAAAATAGACTAATTCTGATTTTTGTCGCCCGTAGAAACTAAATTAAAAAATTCTTAAAAAAAGCAATAATCATAATAAATTAATTTAAAATTAAAGAAAAAGTAACCCTACTTAAACACAGGATTTAATTTAGATGAATCACTTACACTTAAGTTTTCTAACATACTTAATTTTCCTAAATCTTCAATTACTCTATCAGCTTGAGGAATATCAGGTATATTAATAAAAAATTCCTTAAATTCAATAACACTCTTATTAGTATCAAGACTAGACTTAACAAGATTTACAAAAGTAGTATTCTCATTGAAATAAGCTCCACCACCAGCGTATTTTTCCATAGTCATAGTTTCATTTGGAACCATATAACATTTCTTTTCAAAAACAGCATTAGTACATCTTTCATTTGGATCGAATACAACAGGATCTTCTAATACACCAATAATTGAACCTGTATATTGACCAGGAAGAAGTCTCATTTCACTCATATTACCACCAGCAAATACACCAAAAGTACTAAACTCTTGTTTTTCAACAAAAGAAGGATCAAGAATAGAAGGCAATCTTTCTAATTGAACTATAATTTTCTCTTTATCATCGACATTAACTGGACTATCTGCTAAGTACCAAGTTTTATCAAGTGAATTTTTATTGTAATTCCATTTCCTTACACTCATATTTTTATATCTATAAGGCTCTAGTTGAATATCCCCAAGTGAAATTTTAGAATCTATATTTGGAGAAATTATCAAAAAAATAGTTTCATAATCAGGTTTTAATAATTGTAATCTTGCACCCATACAAACTGGAAGTGGTTGATTAAATACACCAGATTCATCTAAATTACCAATAGGACAAACTTCATCTGCACAAACATAATTCATATACACTCCACCTAGAGGAGTATTGTTTTTTCCATCATAAAGTTTAAAACTTACATTTTCGGAATTAAAAATATCACAAAGCATCGTCTTTGAAGTAGTCATATTCTCGAATATAGAATAATCAAAAGGTGTTGAAGAAATATTAAGAACGTCATTATCTCTTACGTTAACTTCTGTTGCAAAAGAAAACTCAAATCCAGTTCCAGCAAATTCATTAGGATTCGAAATAGTTATTTTTACAGGATAAGTTATAGAATATAAAGTTCTAATTCTATTTATTCCAAAGAAAGGAAACCAATCCATATTAGCAGATTCTGGTCGTAAAACTTGAACATCATTATTTAATTTCAAATACATTTCCCATCCATCATAATCGAAATTTACATTATCAGAAGAAAAGTCATATTCGCTATTAGGTAAAACAGTATTATTATAGACTGCACCCAAACCTAAATCGGAATCCAGTTTATGATAATTTTTTGAACCTTGCACTGTAAATAATCTAATGTTTGATCTTGCAATATCTTTTAAATTATTTTTAACTTGCTCTTTAGTCCAAGCCAAAGAAGATACATAATCTAAATCCATATCAGCTTTAGGAGGTAATTTTGCATTATCCATTCCAGAATATATACTAATCCAATTTAATGTCGCCTTTTCAAAAATATCATTTTGATCAGAAATAGCCGATAAGTATAATGCCTTATCATAATATTGCTTAAATGGGAGATTAGAAGTTGCTCTATAAGCAGTAATATTTATTTTTTTACCATTATTATTTAACTCTAAAGGATAACTTATAAGTGCTGAAACATCTTTCTCTCCAAAAGTTACATTTACTTTAACAAAACCACTTTCCTTATATGTTACACCAGTATTTTCATAAGTTGCTTTTAACCGAGTACAATTTTTCATATTCTCTTCGATATATCTTTGAACTTGAGATTGAACGGACGCAGATTCAAGTCCATTTAAATGAGGTATTTGATATACTTTAGTACATCCACCTGAACAATCAGCACTACCTTGTACATAAGTCCAATAAGGAATCAATAGATTTCCTTGTGGGAAAACTTCTAATCCTTCAGACTGAACTGGATTATAATAATTATATTGCCGCATTTCTCGACTATAAATCTCTCCACCTGAAACGCCTGCTTTTCTTAAAGCTTTTTCTAATAAATCATTTCCACAATTTTCAACATAACGCTTGAAAGGAATAAATTCATCAGGAATTGTTTTTCCAAGAGCATCAAGATTACTTGAATCAGAAGCTACTTTAGTTTTTTCAGTACTTAAGTAGAAAATATATGCTAAAAAAAATAATATAATAATACCAAGAAGAATGTAAAAACTCACCTGTCCTTTTTTACTCATCTCTTTTACCCAAGCTACTCTTTTGTTCTTTGTTTTATAAAGTTTATGAGAAAATTAATTACATCTTTCGATGCATATTTACGGATAAACAAGAACCAATTCCAAAGAGAATTAGACCACCCATAAATATAGTTATAAAATTTGCAATGTTATTTATCAAAAAACCAAATACAATTGATCCAAAAAAATGAAATAGTAATAGGAAAGAAAATAACAGAAATATCAATAATAAAAACCTATGATTTTTTGTCATATTACCCCAACTAAATACATGTTTTATAACTATTAAAATGTTATCATTTTAGAGTACTACATTTATAAAGAAAACAACCGATCGATTGATTTAATATCTAAATAATTCCGAGAGTTTTTTGCAAGTTCAAAAAAAATATTTTTCTTATAAGGAAATTTGCACAAAACATAAGAAATATTTCGTTCAACATCCTCATAAGGAATATACTCCAAAACTGAAGAAGAATAATTTTTTATAGAATCTTTGTAAGGATGGTTTTCCAACTTTTCAACTATATCTTCAATATTATTTAAACCATTATTTATAATAGGAAAATCGATACTAGGAAAAATAACATTTGAATCAAGAGAATTGTAACCAACATTAGAAACTACAGATTCAACTGAAGAAATTACCGTTTTTGAATTTTGAGAAACAGAACTGTTTTTAGACTTAAAAATATTGTCCTTTATCAAAGCACATCCCCCAATAAAAAAACCAACTGCTCCAATATTAAAAATACAATAACTATATTTTTCCAGCATCAAAAAAGAAGAAATATGCTCCGAAGAAACTCTTGATTGACCTACACTTTCAAGAAAATAATTTAGTTTAATAGCACCATAATAAAATAAAAAACTGCCAACAAAAGTTCCAGCTATCTTAAAAAACCCCTTTCCATTATCAGAATTACCGTCTAAATCATAATTTTCAATAAGAGGTTTAACTGACTTAACAACATTAGCTACCTTTTCACCTAAATCTTTTGCAAATTCCAGCATAAAAATCACTTTTTTCACTTATACTCAAAATAGCTCAAATAATTAATTAAAGAAAGATAAATTAAAAAGACTTAATATAATATCTAAAATAATACTGAAGAATTTTCAGAACATCCGAAAAAAATAAACTTGAAATAAAATATTTCTAAACTATCAAAACCTAATCGTTTCTACACATTCTATTAGATCCATACGAGTTAACATATATAGATTTCTTATTATTAGCAATATCAAAAAATTTCCTGAAATTAATATATTGTTTAATTCCCTTCTTTTTCAATAATACAACTCGAGATAATTTATGAGATGCAACAACTTCATAATCTGGAAGATACTTAGCCAACTCCTTAGAAAAAACCATTATCTCGTCAATCAAAGGCATATTTGATAATTTCAAATTCTCTCTACTTGCACCAACATGCATGTAAGCTTTAACTTCGACAAATGAGGGCTTCCCTTTTTTAATTAATTTCGCATACTCCGCATGATTAGAATCATTAATTCCTCTAATAAGAGTCAACCGAATACAAGTTCTAAATTTCTTTTTAGAAAGTGCAACCAAACTTTTTTCCATTCTTTCATTATAATCAATAAAAAGAGGACGATCAACTTTCTTAAATAACTCTTTATTTGGAGCATCAATACTCAAATACAATTGAGTCACATATTTAATCGAAGCAATTTCATCAGGATATTGTGCATTAGTAACTAAAAAAGTACTTATTTTTCGAGAATGAAATTCACAAAGCAAGTCATTAATTTTAGGATAAACAATAGGCTCACCTGTTAGAGATAATGCCACATGCCTAACCTGCATCATTTCTTCAGACAACACAGAACTTACTCGAGGATTAGCCCTATATCCAGTAAGTAAAAGTTTTTGCTGCTTTAAAGATTCATCAACTATAAACTTAGGTTCATCAACTGGACCATACCATTTTTTTGATACAGGAGCCTTATCTCCTCTCCAACAAAAAATACATCTACTCGCACAATACATTGCACAAGTCATTTGCAAACATTGATGACTTCGAATACCATAAAAAGAACATTTGTAACAAACTCCTTCACCATGCAAATGTTTTATAGTCCATCCACAAGTTTTCACAGAAGAATGATTTCCAACTAATTTATAGTGCTGTTTAGAAAGATCAATCCTCATCTCCGGCGTAATTTGTTCTTTTAATACCATATAGTCTCTTCAAATTAATAAACAAAATTTAAATTATATCTAACCTAATTTCCTCAAATACATTTCTGAATCAAGTGCCTCTTTTACATTAAGTATTGGAGAAACTGTTTCATCATCTTGACCAATTCTTGGACACGCAGTATTAACCCAAAAATCAATAAAATTATAATTTTCTAAATGTGCAAAATCAAAAGTATTATCAACAAAAATATAAGCATTCTTTTTTTCCTTTTGCAGTTTTTTCTTTAACTTATCTGCCAAATCTGGAAAACTCTGACCTTGTTTTATAGTCACTAAAATTCCAATATTTTTCGCTTCCATAAACTTCAACATTTTTCCTTTAAGTTTTCCTTTGATTTTCAAAACTTCTTTAGTAGTATAAACAGTCATCAATTTAGAAACAGGATTCCAGACAAGTAATTCTTTATTTAGTCCCGAATACAATTGACTAAGAAGTAAAGCAGTATAATGAAATTTGCCATCACCGATATACATCAAAACATCAGCGTCATTCAAAATATTATCGGAATACGAATCATCATAAGAATCGCAACCCAAAACTTGACAATCACTACACGCGCGCTTTGCCTTAGAAGTCAAAACAATAACATCCTTAGAAATACTTTGTATTTGAGACTTCAATAACTTTAAATTAGCATCAGACAAAAATTGAATAGACATAAATAATGCAACTTTCTTAAATTTATTTTTCTTAACATAATCAACAACCTCGCGGCCTAAACTAACGTCCCCAGTCCATTTAGCCTCAACAAAAAAAGAATCAAACATTTTACCAATCCTCTTTTTTGAATTTAGAATGTCCAAACTGAACAAATAGATCAACATTTAACCCACTCAAGCCCACGGGAATATCACAAGCACCATAACAACTAGAAAACCAAATCAAAACTTCACAACCTAACTTCTCAATTTCATCACAAATCTCTTTAGCTTTAGGTTTAAGCCCATCAGGCAATTGAATTAATACTTTCTTATACTTATTTTTAATAATAAGCGAAGTTAACTTTTCAATTTCCAAATCATACATTATCTCTGTCATACAAACTCTTACTTCACAAAAAACAACTATGAGTTATAAATTTAATTAAGAAATATAATCGACTACATAATAATACTAAAATAATTATATCTAGGAATAATAGAACTATCGATTTGCAAGTTCAATATCTTCTCTTAAAATAGTATTCCTACCTGCATGTCTTGCATATTGATGCGCTTTTTTGATTATTTCTTTAAGATTTGACTGCAAACATTCACGCAAGGCGATCTTTGCATCATCTGAAGCCCTTTCACACCCAGCTTCTTCCATTATTCGTTGCATTGCATTTAGAGGTATTGTTCGCACCATTATAATATATACAATAAACATGAACTATTTAAGTTTTACCAAAAAAATGACTAATATAGATAATTACAGTAAGTTAAAATAAAAAACAAAAACATTAATTTCTATATAAAAAATAAGCATTTACTCACAAAACCTTTAGAAGAATAACTCCTGAAAAGTAACAAAAACCACAAAGTATATAAAGGAGTACCACCCGGGAGTAGATATTAACCCCCGTAACATAAATTTATAAAACGTTGAATCAAAATCAAATACTTATGAAAAAAGAGGAAGTATGTCAGTTAAAGCTAAAGGATCTAATGCAGAACGAGAACTCATTCACTTGCTGTGGAAAAAAGACATTGCAGCAATTAGAGTTGCAGGTTCAGGATCATCGCATTACCCATCACCAGATATTGTAGCTGGCACAATCAAACGAAAACTTGCGATAGAATGCAAATCAGTTAAAGCTGATTCTAAGTACATCCCAAAAGAAGATTTGAATGACCTTAAAGAATTTAGTGCCAAATTTGGTTGTGAACCATGGATTGGCATGAGATTTGCTAGAAATGAATGGCTATTTTTATCGCCTGAAGATTTAACCGAAACAGAATCAAGTTATGTTATTACAATTGAAAACGCAAAAAGAAAAGGATTACTACTCGAAGAACTATGGCAAAACTAAAAGTAACAAAAAAAATAGAGGACGAAGTCATCTCTCAAGTCGCAGGACCTGAGGCTATTAAGATAATTGACTATCTTAGAGATAAAAAAGATGTTTCAGAATTTATTATTGCAAAAGATATTGAAGGAGACATCCAAAGTATCAGAAATTTATTATACAAATTACTTGAACACAATCTAGTTTCGTTCTGGAGAAAGAAAGATAAACAAAAAGGATGGTATATTTATTACTGGACTTATGAAGGAAAAAATATTGCATACTTATATATCAGTCTAAAAAAGAAAAGACTTGAAACTTTAAAAGAAAGATTAACAAGAGAAGAATCAGATTTCTTTTTTATGTGCCAAGATAATGGTTGCGTAAGACTTGATTTTGAAAAAGCAACTGAATTTAATTACCAATGTCCCGAATGTGGAGGAATGGTAGTACAGCAAGATAATTCAAAAACAAAAGATAACTTAAAAAATCAAATTAATGATATTGTTACTGAATTAAAAGATCTAGAATATTAAA
>CAZKZU010000007.1:0-1069 GCA_964557345.1 uncultured Methanosarcinales archaeon | reverse complement strand
AACATTATTTTGTACAATTGTTCCAACAAAAGTTGCACCAATTTCAACATAAATTATTTCACCAAAAAGTTTAGTTTTTATTTTAGTTACCTGCCTATGACTTTTAGAATAAAGATTTTTTATTTTATTTAAACCACAATGATCAGAAGTATAGTAATAACCCGCAATATCTTTAAAACCAGTTATTTTCCCATTATCCAAATACAAAAAGTGATGATATTCTTTAGGAGTAAGTCTTAATTTAACTAAAACACCACCATCATACTTTTTGGCACTTTCTCCAATCAATTCAGATAAAGAATAAGAACAACCTTTTGCTTGAACTACTTCCTCAGATTTAATGTTATTTTGAATAGACAAATAACCTTCCGCTGGTGCTGCAAGAACTTTCAAATCAGAAGGGAAAGTCATAAATTCAGTTTTATATTCTCGAGTAAAAAATTCATTTAATGTTTTGAAACCACCTTTAGGAACTATAAAATTAGTTAAATCAATTTTATAAGATTTTTTCAATCGAGGAATCAATAATTTACTTGCACGAGTATTTGCAAATTTACCCATTACTTTAGTCAAAGGCTTTTTTTTAACAATTGAATTTAATATAGCACGACCAATTCTTGTAAAATACAAACTTTTTTTTATCATCAAACACTACTTCCTATATCTTTATCTTTTAAATTAGCATCTGCTCTTATAAATTTTCTTTTTAAATAAGGGTGAAAAAAAACTCCATAAAACAAAATCGTGGGAAAACCAAAACAAACCGCATATTGCATCCCCCTTGAAACTTCATCGACAATTCCATTAGTACGATGAACTAAAGAATCTTTTTTATAATCATGCCTATTTTTAATAGTTAAATTATTTACGTCAACCGATGCAACTTGGGACTTAATTAAAGAAATATTAGAAGGAACCTCTGCATAAACAGCGTTAGCTAATGGACTAGCAAAATACAAAGATCCTACAATCAAACATTCTAATCCTGTTTTTTTTAAACTATAACTCATTAATCTCAAAGAAAAAAACTGGGTTTATAATATTAACGTATAATTACATTTGCAAAAAT
>CAZKZU010000006.1:0-57269 GCA_964557345.1 uncultured Methanosarcinales archaeon | reverse complement strand
CTTTACCAATAAATACTGCAACTCTATCTGCAGGTACTTTTAGTTCCGCTGTGTAATCTTCTTCCATAGGTAACTGAAAAACAATAGGGGTTTTTAAAGTTTCTAGTAATATAGACATAGCATAAAATAAGTAATAAGTCTACTGCTAAATAATGAGTAGCATCCCAAAAGTCAAAACTTTATTGCTTACTAAATAAAAACTCGTTGCTGGGGGATGGCCCCTCCGGGGAAGCAGAGTCTTCGAAACATAATAAAAAGTTTTGAAGATGCTACTCATTATTTTATTCGCGACTTATTACTTACATATCGCTTGCCTTTGAATTAAGTATGCGGCCAATTCGCCTTTCTGGATTTGGTTTGCTAGCGCTCACAAATAGTCGCAAACGCTCATCGCTATCGCTCTTCGCTGCTCCATATATACATACGCATTATTGGCTCATAAGCAGGCAGCATACTTAATTTTGTTTCAAAGAAAGAAATAACTAATATATTTTTGACTCAACTAAAGTCTTTTATCTACATTTACAGATAAAATTATGATAATATTTATAAATACCTGTCAATCATAAGAGAATGGTATTATATATCGAGAGGGATATTCATGGCTGAAGATGACAAGAAATTTTCAAGAGCACTTTTAGGAAAGACAGTAGTATCTAAAACTGGAAAAAGATTTGGAGAAGTTGGCGATTTAATTTTCGAAGCTAGAAGCGGAGAATTAATCAATATTATTTTAGTAAATCCTACTACATATACAGATAAGCTAGAACTTGAAAAAGACAAAAATGGTAACATTCTTATACCTTTTTCTGCAGTAATAGCAATAGGAGATTTCCTAGTTGTTTCTGAAGAAGATATTGTATAAATATCTTTTTTTATTTTGTTTTATTATCTAATTCACTACTTGTTATAATTGGCTTAAGCTAGATTATCGTATTCATAAACATTTTAAACTACACCGACATATTTATTGCTATGATACACAAAATAACTTTTCTTGGGACTGCAGGAGATTTGAAAACCGCTGCTAATTATAAGTCCGCAGGAGGATTTATTGTTTTAACTCAAGGATATCAATTACATTTTGAACCCGGTATTGGTGCAATTGAATGTGCTAAAAAAAATAATGTTAATCTAAGAAATAACGTTGCGGTGATTGCAACTAGTAATTCTATTTTAAGTTGTAATGATTTAAATGCTGTTGCAGATTATATGACTCTTGAAGGAGAAGATCGACACGGAGTTCTTATTGGAGCAGTTTCTATAATAAATGGAAGTAATAATGAGAATCCCATATTAAAAGAAACTTCTAGAAAATATCTTGAGAGAGTAATTGGACTTAAAGCAGGAGATAAAGTTGCTATTGCTGAAATTGATGTTTATGCGCAAAGAATTGATTCAAAGGATTCAACTGCTATTGGAATTATTATTGATAGTGCTGGATATAAAATAGGATATATTCCAGAATCAGGATTTATGGTTAGTATTGCTAAATCATATGAGGGAGTTGACACTTTAATTTTAAGTTTAAAACACCCAACATCTTATGGCGAAGCTAAAACAATGAATGTAACTGATGCAATTAAGTTTATTGATATTGCTAAGCCAAAACACGTTATTGTAACTGGGCTTGGATTTAAACTAGCTAGCGAACAATCAATTAATCTTCTTAGAGATTTACAGAAAAAAACTGGAATTCCAACCATTGTTGCTGAAGATGAGCAAACTATTTCTTTAACTTCTTATAAAAAACATAAACAAGAAACGTTAGAAGAAGAATAGAACGAGAAGAAAAATAAACATGAATAAAAAATTAAAAGTATTAGTTATCGAAGATCAATCTGGACCTCTTGATGCAATTAAATTCGCAGTTAAAAGAGATTTTTCTAAAAAGTATGATGTTGATTTACATGTTGCACAATGGTATAGTGATGCAGAACAAAAAATCAAACAAGAAAAATATGATTTAATATTTTTGGATCACCGAATGCCTTATAATAAACCTCCTTGTTCTGAAGACGAAGATATGGACAAATTTAGCGCTAGCTTACAAGAAATTGGCTATGGCCTTATGCAAGACATTCAAACTCATAATTCTAATGCAGTTATTGTTGGAACGTCATCTTTAAGTCCTTCAGAACTAAGAAGATTTTCTTCACCTGATTTGAAATTAGTTAAATATAAAGCCTATGACGACGGAAGTTTAGAGCATGTTGTAAAAGAAATAAGTAAAAAAGAAGAGACTAAAAAATCTTAAAACATCATAAAATAAATCTAAATTTTTATAAAACCCAATATATTCTACTTTAGTATGCCAAATGAAATAATATGTGTTGGAGATAGCATAACTGGTTGGAATTATACTGATAATAAAAATAAATGGCCATTTCCAGTATATCCGATATTTCTAGAACAAATACTTCAAAAAAAGAAAATACAAAATAAAGTAATAAATGCAGGTTTTGAAGGAGATAGAAGTGAAAGGCTTCATGACATACTTTTTGAATCTAACGCTAAATATAAGACTGCAAAATATTTTGTAATTTTAATTGGAACAAATGATATTTGCCAAAATCCAAATTATATTCAGAATACAACAGATACTATTCTCGTAAATATTGGTAATTCGGTTTATGATTTAAGAAAAGAAAATAAAATCCCTATATTAGTAAATATTCCAAAAATGTTTTTTTTTCCTATGAGTGAACAATGCAATCTTGCAGTAGAACTATATAATGATAGATTAGAAAGTTATTGCAGACGTCAAAAAATAAAAATGGCTGATATTTCTTCTAAATTAACTGGAGAACATTTTGCAGATGGAGTTCATCCTAATGAAGAGGGTGCAAAACTAATTGCAAATAATGTTTATAAAACTCTAAAAAGTTTACTTTAAAAAATAATATATTCAGAAATAAATAAATGAAAAAATAGTTAAATCAAGTCATCTTTAAATCCATTATATAATGCAACAACAGATTTTCTTAAATCAGAACTATTTACACCAAGTATAATATTACTTTCGGAAGCACCTTGATTAATTATGTCAACGTTAATGTTATTATCAGACAGAGCAGTCATTACTTTTGTTGCTATACCTACATGATGTTTCATTTTTTCTCCAACTATCGCAATCAAGCCAATATTTTTCATAATTTTTACTGAGTCTGGACTTAAGGCATAATTTATTTTTTTAACTAATTCTTCTTCTATACCTTCAAGTTGTTTTTGTTCTAATACTAATGATACGTCATCTACTCCACCTGGAAAATGTTCATAGCCAATATTAAAGTCATACAAAATATTCAATAAATCTCTGCCAAATCCTATTTGCTTATTCATTAAATATTTGGAAATATTAATTGAACAAAATCCTTCTTTTGCAGCAATTCCTCTAATTGGAAAATTATCATCTGTTGATCCGGCGGAAATTATTGTACCAGCCGCAGAATAATTATTAGTATTTCTTATGTTAACAGGAATTCCTCGCAATTTTAATGGCTGTACCGATTCATCATTAAAAACATCAAATCCCATATACGTTAATTCTCTAGCTTCTCTATAACTCATATTTTTAATTATTGGAATATGAGCTCTTTCTTCTTTTTCAAAATATCGCGGATCACAAAAACAAATACCATTTGTATCGGTCCAATTTTCATATAATTTAGCGCCCACTCCTGCAGCTATTAAAGATCCAGTTAAGTCTGATCCTCCTCTTGGAAGAAGCCCAATCTTAGAATTTTTATGCATATGTTTATCTAAACTACCATAAAATCCAGGAATTACAACTCTATTATCACGATTTAAAAGATGTTTTACATGAGACATTGTAATGTCATTATCAGGAGAGCCATCTACATGAATAAGGCTTAAGCTATCAACAAAGTCGGCTTTAAGAAAATCAGCAATTAGTCTTGCATTAAAGTTCTCTCCACGAGAAACTATTGTTTCATAAGATTGATTTAATCTTCCAGAAACTAAATCTTCAAGTTCTGACATACAATCCAAGAAAACTTTTCCGCCAAGATTTAGTCCATTTGAAATATTCGAATAGACAGCACTAATATTTTCTAAAATCTCATCTTTAGTTAAATCAATTCTTTGATATTTTATACCTCTATCTGAAATATCTGGAAAAGATTTGAAATATAAATTATATAAGAGATCAGTAATTTTATTTTTTTGATTTGAATCTTTTCCAGGAGCTGAAACTACGATAAATTTTCTAGCAGTTTCCTTTTGAATTATGTCACCTACTTTTCTAATCTGTTCTGCATTTGCTAGAGAACTTCCGCCAAATTTACATACTTTATAGTGAGACATGAAAAAGAGGAAGATGGTCTAGTTCTTAAAAATTACGTTATTAGGATAACAATTATAATTAAAAACATTTTAATTAATAATAATATACTAAATTAAAGCTGGATAATTCCCAGGAGAAATTATCCAAATAGTAGGAAAATCCCAACCGACAAATGTTCCTTGAGTCTTCATGTCAGCAGTTGATTTAGGTGCTCCCTTACCTGCATCATCCGATTGACCAGAAGTTTCAGTATCATAATAAGAACTGGCAACTGTCCCGCCCGTCTGAGTTCCAACTAAACCTCCACTTGAAAAACTGACCGGAACACTACTTATTGAATAAGAATTAGAAATTGCTCCAGCATCCTGCTGTCCAACTAAACCACCCAGCGCCCCTAAACCTGTTACACTTCCTGTTGAATATGAGTTAGAAATTGCTCCCTGACTTGCTCCAACTAAACCACCAACAGCACCCATAGCAGAAGCAGCACTTGCTGTCGAATAAGAATTATTAATTGTTCCAGCATTCTGACCACCAACTAAACCACCAACACCCGCCCAAGTACTGTATGCACTCCCTGTTGAATAAGAATTTGAAATTGTTCCCGCACTCTGCTGTCCAACTAAACCGCCAACATTATTATTCACACCAGACACAATAGCTGAAGAATAAGAATCAGAAATAGTTCCATCCCAAAACATCCCAACTAAACCTCCAGCACCCCAGCCAGAACCAACCACGCTTCCTGTTGAATAGCAATTAGAAATTGTTACAGAACTACCCCAAACATAAGAACTTCCAACTAAAGCTCCAATATCATTATGCCCAGTTATACTTACATCAATTAATCCTAGATTAGAAATATTTCCTGTGGTAAGACCAAATAAACCGACACCATCATTCGAAGGTAAGTTTACTACAAGGTTGGAAATAGCATTGTTATTTCCATTGAAATTGCCAATAAAAGGAACATCATCCATTCCTGCCCCACAGATCTCATCCAAACCACAACCCATAATTGGCATCCAATTATTTCCAATAGTATCATAATCTCCGTCTAAAGATGACAAACTAGTTGTTAAAACAAAATATTTATCCAATAAGTAACGAACATAATTCAACTGTGTCCAAGATGCAATTTGATAAGGATCTTCGACTGTTCCACTTCCACCAGCAAAAGGTGAAGCAGCATTATCAGGTATTAACCAAACCGAAGATTCACCTGTCATAGATAAATATGGATAACCATTATTCAAATCAGTTTGTCCTCCAGAAATATTCCAGTTGGCTCCTCCAAATGAGTTGAATGTGTAAAGTAATTTCATCTCGGCTGTTGTTTTTGGTACTCCCTTACCAGTATCTGATTGACCGGAAGTAGTAGAATCATAATACGAACTTGAAATTGTTCCTCCCGAATCTCCAACTAAACCCCCAACATTATTACCTGTACCAGACACGCTAGCTGAAGAATAGGAATTATTAACTATTCCAATAGACAATCCAACTAAACCTCCAACAGCAGAAGAACCATCCACACTTCCGGAAGAATAAGAATTAGTTATCATTCCGGTCTGACCTCCAACTAAACCACCAACATAATTAGTCCCCATTACAACCGCGACTGAATAAGAATTAGAGATTGTTCCCCAATTAGACCCAACAAGACCACCAATATCTTCATAACCAGTCAAACTTCCGGAAGAATAAGAATAACTTATCTCTCCTGCAGATAGCCCAACTAATCCCCCCGTGGCATCAGAACTACCAGTTACACTTACATCAATTAATCCTAGATTAGAAATATTTCCTGTTGTAACACCAAAAAAACCAACACCGTTAGTTGAAGGTAAATTTACTACAAGGTCAGATATAGTATTACTATTTCCATTAAAGTTTCCGGTGAATGGAACATTATCGTCGATAAAGCCACAACCATTATCACCACCACAATCTCCAATCGGTTGCCAATCATTTCCAAGAGTATCATAATCTCCATCAGAAGAAGATAAATTATTCCTTAAAATAAAATTAGCAGATAAATATTCGCCTCTTGTATTATTCAACTGAGTCCAACTACAAATTATATAAGGAGTCTCTGCTGAACCATCTCCTCCATCAAATGGGAGGTCATTAGTACAAACGTAAGGAGGTTCTGGCACCTCAATTTCCGCGCCTAATGAAGAACTTGTGTTCCCATAAATATCAACATTTCCTGCTAATCTGCCACTTGTAATTGAATCAGTATATAATATTCCAATCAATAGAGTTTGTTTGTTTGAAACTTGATAAGTAGAAGTGTTAACAGCATTACAAGTAACTATTACACTTTGTCCTACATTTAATGTCAAAGGCAAAGCAGGAACTGTATTAGAAGAATTACAAGTCAAATTGACTTGTTGATTTACTCTAAATTCAACAACAGTAATTGTATCGTAATAATTATTTTTGATTTTAAACGTGGAATTGCTTGCGCCAATATTATAATTTTCAACTCCAACTACATCACTAGCAAGTTTCATATCAGAAATTTTTTTATTTGAAGAACTACCAATTCCTGGAAATCCACCCATGGAAGCTACTGTAACAAGTGCGATAACAATAACTACTGCTAAAATGACAAGATATTCTGTGGCGGTTTGAGATTTTGTTTTAAATCTACGCATATGCGGTTCTATGAAAACATTCACTTTTAAATATTTGCATTTCAAGAAAAATCAAAATTTTAATTAAAAAAAGACTAAAGTAACGCCTACTTTTGAGATGCCTACTGCATTCCGCCCATATTTAGACCTTTCATTCCACCCATTCTCTTCATCATTTTTGCCATGTTCTTATCGTTTCCGCCACTACCTTTGAACATTTTTAGCATTTTTTTGGATTGTTTGTGTTGTTTTAATAGTTCTCTAATATCAGCTTCGGGTCTACCTGATCCTTTTGCAATTCTTGCAATTCTGTCAGATGTTATTATTTCAGGATCATCCATTTCTTTTTTAGTACAACTATCCATTATGTACTTCCAAGATTCCATTTTGGTTTCTTGTTGTTTTAACATGTCTTTAGAAATATTAAGGCCACCCATACCAGGAATTAAATCAACTACTTTTGCTAATGGACCCATTTTTTTCATAGCATTCATTTGCTCATAAAGATCTTTTAATGTGAATTTACCATCCATCATTCTTTGTTGTAAATCTTCAGCACCTTCTTGGTTCATTGCTTCTTTTGCTTTTTCCAATAAAGATTCAATATCTCCCATACCAAGTAATCTACTTACGAAATTTTTAGGCTTAAATTCTTCAAGAGCATCAATTTTTTCTCCTACACCAATAAATTTAACTTGAGAATTTGTTACAGCACATGCAGTCAAAGCACCACCACCTTTAGCAGTACCATCCATTTTTGTGATGATTACACCAGATACTTTACAAGTATCATGGAATGCTTGAGCTTGTTTTTCAGCCGTTTGTCCGACATCGGCACCCATTACTAAAAGAATTTCATTTGCATTTACAGTTTTATTAGTATTATTTAATTCATCAATTAAATTATCAGATAAAGCATCTCGTCCTGCAGTATCAATAATTACTATATCATATTTAGCATATTCTTTTTCAAATTTTTTGAAAATTTCTGACGGATATTTTGCATCTTCTTTTCTTTTTACATCAGGCATTTCACCATAGAAATCAACACCAGCTTGTGCAGAAACTTGTTTTAATTGTTCGTATGCTGCAGGTCTCCAAGTATCAGTTTGAACTGTAGCAACTTTAAATCCTCTTTTAGCAAAATACTTAGCTAATTTTCCAGCAGTAGTAGTTTTACCGTTACCGAAAAGACCAACTAACATAATTTTGAAAGGTTTTGTTTTTACTGCAATTGGCTGAAATTCTCCACCTAAAAATTTAGTTAATTCTTCGTAAAGAATATTGATTAATTGTTCTCTTTTAGATAGCCCAGGAGGCACAGGTTCTTCTTTAGAACGCTTTTTTATATTATTAGTAAGACTTAGAACTAGTTTAACATTAACATCACTTTGAAGCATTGCTCTTTGGATGTCTTTTATGATTTCATTAAGGACAGTATCATTAATAAAAACTGCATCTTTCAATTTTTTTAATGCGCCTCTTAATGTATCGCCTAAATTGTCTAAAACCATATTACTATGAATAACACTTCGATTTATATAGGTTTTTAGTATTTTAGCTTAGAAAGGGATAATTTTAACTAAATAACTAACTATCTAAAAAAATAAAATAAGAACGAAAACTTATTGAATTAAATTATTGATTTTTAGCAATAATTTCTTATGAACCTCTTTTTTCTTTTCTAAAGACAACTTGAATAATTTTTTATCTACAATCATCGAAGAAACTGTGAAAATATAATTTAATTTTATTACACTTGGCTTAATCGCACCATCTGAAATACTAAGAGAAACTCCCTCCATTAATACATTACTGGTTATGCCTGCTAAAACTAAATTATCATATTCATTATATAACACTACTGCAGGTCTTTTCTTAATTTCTAATGAATCTGTAAATTGACAATTTACTAAAATTACATCTCCTGATTTATAATTTTCCCCAGTCTTCATCTTTTTCGTTATCCCACAATTCTTTCATCTTCTGTTGTTGAACATTATGTATAAATTGATCATATTGATTTTTTTCTCGTAATACTTTAAATGACTCTATCATTTTCTTAATTAACTCATTATAAGTTTGTCTTGGATACTCTTTAGATTCTTGTAACATCTTTGCTATATTCTTGTCAAGTTGTATTGTAGTAATTTCCACTATAGTCACCTATAGTTGATATATAGTTTATATTTATAACATTTTCGATGTTATTTATACAATAATATAAATAGATAAAAATAGAATAACGCTCATTTATATATCTCGCGTCGGTGGTTTACCAGCGAGAAGACTTGCAAAGTAATAACTAAAAATCACGAATATAAATTATAAATCATAAGGCAATAATTTTGCATTTGAATCAATTTCTTTTTCTGGTTCGTCAAGTTCTATTATTTTCTCTTTTCCATGTTTAGAGACGTTTGCTTCTTCAATACCTTTATTTACAATAAAACCAAATAATTCGTTAGAAGATTCAAGCGATTTAGATGAAGAGGAAGAAGATTGTGAAGAAGTTTGTGAAAAAGATTGAGAAGAGGCTTGTTTTGGAACTTCTTCTACTTTTTGTGGAATATTTGCATAATCTTGGAATATAACTGGTGTGGACTGAGATATATTAATTGAATTAGATGACTTTGAAGATAATGAATTATAACTAAATAAATCTGAATCAGAATAATTTTTTTCATCAGTTGGTTTATGATTAGCCCATTCTTTTAAGAACTGTATCATAGCTAAAATTTCTTCTTTCGAATCCTCTTTGGTGTTTATTGTTATTATCATTTTGAATTTTATTTTATTTATCAAGTAAACTTATAATAGCTATTTGGAAATGATATTTATAAATATTATGAACGAAATTAAAAAACACCAATTAAAATAAAATTAAATAAAGAAATTATCTTAATGTCGGATATGATGCAGTTGTTTGCCAAATAGAAGCGAAATTCCAAGTAGAATAAATACCTAGACCTGAAGAATAAAAATCAGACTTTAAAGGTTGATTGTAAGTTACATTTCCACCAGGACTGCCAGTAGCATTGACAGGACCAGCGCCAGTCCACCAACCAAGATTATTTATTGTCCCTATATTATCCCCAACAACTCCACCAACATGAGAACTTGCATCAGTAACAGTTCCTGTGGAATAAGAATTATTTACAGAACCGGAAATAAAGCCAATTAAACCTCCAACCGATGTTGAAGAACCTAAAACATTTCCAGTGGCATAAGAATTAGAAATTCCGCCAGCATTTTGATATCCAACTAGACCTCCAAGCTGACAGCTGCCATTTATATTTGCTGTAGAATAAGAGTTATTAATCAATCCATTAGATTGTTGTCCAACCAAACCCCCTACACCACAAATCCCCTTTATAGTTCCATTTGAATAAGAATTAACAATATTTCCGCTAAAATGTAAGCCCACAATACCTCCAACGTAGTAATCTCCAGTAACAGAACTATTAATTAAACCTAAATTAGAAATATTTCCTAAAGTCATGTAACCAAATAAACCAACTCTATCATTTCCAGATAGATTAACAATTAGATTAGAAATCGTTTTTTTATTTCCATTAAAATTACCTGAAAATTGAATAGTCACATTACCTAGAGGCCTCCAAGTATTACCTATCCCAGTGTAATTAGCTGAACTTGAATCTAAATTATCAAGTAAAATAAAATAAGCAGATAAATTATTTCTAACATTATTTAATTGTGCCCAAGTACAGATTCCATAAGGAGATGCTGCTGTTCCAGTTCCATTATGATATGACCCAGTTGTATTACAAACAAAAGAAGGAGGACTTGATGAATCACCACTATTATTACTATTATAACTTGGAGTATTACCTGCTAATCTTTGTGCATTCATCGGATCGATATATAAAACACCAATTAAGGGCGTTTGTTTAATGGATATAGGATAACTTGAACTATTAACTCCAGCGCAAGTGACTATTTTACTACCCCCGACATCCAAAGTTATAGGCAAAGAGGGAAGAGTATTTGAAGAATTACAAGTTAAATTTACTTGTTGATTAACTCTAAATTCAACAACAGTAATAGTGTCGTAATAATTATTTTTTAGTCTAAAAGTTGAATTATTGTCTCCAATATTATAACTTTCAATTCCAACTGTATCACTCGCCAGTTTGGAGTCAGAAATTCTTTTATTTGAAGACCCACCAATTCCAGAAAAACCTCCTGTTAAATTCACTAATACAATTGCAATTACAATTACTATTGCTAATAAAATTAAATATTCTGTTGAAGTTTGAGATTTTCGAAAAACGGATTTCATTGAAGAAGTACAGAGTAAATCGCCTTTTTAAATATATCTATGATAAATTATTCTGCTTTTTTTAGCTTAGCAACGTAGAATCCTTCTGTATCATTATCTTGAGGCCAAACACGTAAAGTTTTTGCAATATCAGGATGATATGTTTTTCCTTGAAATTCAAGTAACGGTTTTGATCTTTTAAACCCAGGTAAATCTATATCAACAATTTTTGCATCTTCATGCTTTAATACAAAATCACTTACCACTTCTTCATCTTCCTCTGGTTCAGTACTACAAGTGCTGTAAATTAAAACTCCTCCAGGTCTAAGTAATGGCCAAGCTACATGCAAAAGCTTTCTTTGAAGTTGAGAAAGACTAGAACCCATTTTATTACTCCAAATATCAATTGTTTTTAATGATTTTCTAATAGTTCCAACTCCTGAACAAGGAGCATCAAGTAATATTTTGTCGAATTTGAAAGGGAATTGAAGTCTTGCAGAATCTCGTAATGTTTGAACTACGCAAGTTATTCCAAGACGTTGAACATTTACACCTAACGGAGCAAGCCTTATGCCACTTACATCATTTGCAATAAGAACTCCTGAATTTTTCATCATTTCAGCTATTTGAGTTGTTTTACTTCCTGGTGCAGCACACATGTCTAATACAATTTCCCCAGGCTTTGGATCTAATGCAATTGGTGGAATCATACTAGCAGCTTCTTGAATATAAAAATATCCTAATTGATGCTCTAGTGTGTTTCCCAGATCAAGACGACCTTCATTATGTTCAGCCCAAAAACCTTGTTTACACCAAGGAACTTGTTCTAACATCCAACCTTGTTTAGCAAGTCTTTCTTTTATTTCAGGAATAGTAATTTTCAGTGTGTTAACTCGAAGTGATCGATTTAAGTAAGAAGTTGAATAACTTTTGAAAGTTTCCCAATCAGTTAACGCAGAATATCTCTCAATAAAACCTGGTTTGAACTTAATTTCATAAGGAACTCTAATGGGAACTAACTTGTGCTGAATTTTAATAAGAACATTTAATTCTTCCTTATTGCTAACGTTTGAATCTGCTTTATCATCACTCATAGTAAACACGAATAATTATTGCATTAAAAAGGTTTTGGATAGATAAAAAACAGCACAATTGTCAGATATAAACTAAATATTGAGCTGCAACTCTATTTCTTCTAATTCAAAAAAGGCAGTTGCTATAGATTTTATCTCAGTACTCTCTAATTTTTTTCTAAATAATTCAACTTCTTTTAGTTTAGTCATACTAAATTTTGTGTGAAGACTTAAGAATTGCCTAAATAATTCCTGTAAGTTCTGAATTGAATTTTTACTAACATCATTTTCAGCAAAGAAGATGCAAATTTTATCAGCAATCATTTCTATTATTCTAAAATATGTTAAAAGCATACTTGAATTCTGTTGGTATTTATTTTGAAGTCTCATACAGTAGCTAGTGTAACTATTTATCAAATAATCTCGCTTTTTCATAAGAGATTTATCTTTTTCCGATTTTATATCTTCAAGCATATCAATGCAAATGTAAAAGATTCTCGAAGTAATGCTTTCGATATCTTCACTTGAATCTTTGGAAATATCTTTTAAAATAATTTTATCTTTTCTTTCATCGAATACAATAAACCCTGGAAAATGTTTTATTGCTTTTGAAACTAGTTGAGATTGTTCTATATCTTTTGTTTTTAATTCAACTATGTCATATCCTGAAATGTAAATTGCATCTAAAATCGTCCAAACTAATTTTCCTTCAAAATCTGAGATATCTATTTGCAACTTGTTTTCTTTAGGTTTACATTCTGCAGAAATCATAATGGCATTATTGACAGTTTCAAGGTTAATCTCTGCACCTTTTTTTAGATTATTTTGTTTTATCCATTTAGAAGGCAAGGAAACTACTTTAGTTGACGTCGATAGTTGAATTAGTTTTCTTTTCATATAAATGGATAAAGAAGACTGCTTTTTATAGTTTTCTAAAAAGTATAACTAATATATATACTATAAGCAAAAAGTATAACTATTTTCTAAATACCTAATACGTATGAAAACAAAAAACTACGTTGGCGTGACTGGTTTTAAAACCAAAGAAGATGTACTGCATATTGCAGATGTTGCTAGAAATCTGGGATATCCGAATGATAAAACAGTAATGTTTGGAATTCTTTGTTCTTCCAAATATCTAGATACACCAGATGTGGCAGGAAGGCTTAGTCCGCCTTTAAATCAAACAGCAGAAATTGCTAAAAGGGTTCCTAATTGGGCAATTCCGATGATGCACTATCACACTAAAGAGAGAGCTTTCTTTAATGAAGTTTACCGATTGTTTTCACAGAATAATCTTTATGACTCTTGTAAAGCAGTTCAGTTGAATATTGATTGGCCTAATTTGAATGACATGAGTAAAATAAAAAACTGTTTTCCTGCATTAGATATTGTTTTGCAGATACCTAAAAGAGCAACGGATGGATTGTCAATGAACGAACTGCAACAAAAAGTTTCAGAGTACTCGGAATTTGCAGACTATGCACTAATTGATCCATCAGGGGGGCGAGGAATTGACTTTGATATAGAAAAAGGAATTGAAACAATATTAGCAATTGATTCCGTTTTGCCTAATACATTAATTGGAATAGCAGGAGGATTTGATGGAAGTAATGTTAGAGAAAGATTGCAGCAGATATCAAACAAATATAAAAAAGAGTTTTTTATTGATGCAGAAGGAAAACTGATGACTGAAAATACTCTGGACTATGCAAAAGTAAATACTTATCTTGAAAATGCAAGATAAATTTTTTATTTATTTACTTTTTTAATAACTGTCCCAAGTAACTTTTCTTGAATTTGGTATTACAATTGATTGCAATGGATCTTTTGGACATTGCGCATACCACTCAGATATTTTCTTAACGCTTTCAATAAAAGTCTTATTTGGAAGTAGAGATACATAAGAAATTCCTTGCTTTGCTTCTATAGAGAAGTTTATAGGAAGGGAATTCTTTGCAAATGAAGCACCTCCTAAAAATTGTAATAATTCTTTTTTTTCACGCCATTCACACCAGTCAGCATTTACGATTTTATAAGAATTAAAGTCCTTTAAAACAAACTTTTTGAATTGTTCCATCGACATTTCCCGTTTTCTCCAATCCTGAGAAATTCTAAGAGATTCAATTCCTGAATTAAATAATTCATCTAATTGCAATTTTATTGCAGGATATCTCTCATATAAAGTTCCATGAGTATACATACAATTATCTGTAAACATGAAATTATGAAGACGCTGATGTTTATACTGCTCTATATCTTTAAAGTCAGTAACAGTAACCTCGTTGTGCCGATTTAAATAACTATCAAGTGATTTGTACAAAGAGTCTGAATCAATTAAATTTTTATGCACATCACCATTAAGTTCATTTATTAGTTGATCAAAATATGCAGTGTAAACATCTGCAATTTTTTTATCAATAAGTCCTTTTTTTCTTTCAAATATATTTCTTGTAATTTCTAATTTTCTATCTAATTCTAATTTTTGTTTTCGGTAAATAGCTAAAGATTCAATCATTTTTGTCTCCTTTTAATTGAGTTATTTTAAGTGCAAGTCGCTTTGCTTTTTGTACATCTAGATTTTTTTCTGCAGATCTCATAGCAGATTCATAATAATATTTAGCCTGGGAAATATCACATTCTTCTTCGTAAGAGCTGGCTTTTAATTCTTCGTCTTTAATATTTTCAGCCATTAAACTTTTTCTATCATCGCCTTTCCAAAGTTGATTTATTTTTTGTCGAAATTGTTTTGCTTCTTCATATTCTTCATCTGAAGGCGGTATTGAAGGACCACCATCCCCTGGTCTATAGTATGATGTCAATTCATGAATCTGTTTTTCATATTCTCTAGTTAATATTTTCTTAGATTGAAATTGCATTTCAGAAGAAAGCTTTCTTTTCAAAACACTCTCTAGATATTTAATTTCACCTTTAGAATGAGCCATTACTAGTCCATATGAAGTCTCAGCTTTTCTTTTTGCAATCCTTGTATTTATTGCATGAGCCACCCATTTATTTTTATAAGTTTTTGCAAGAAATTCTAAATTACCCTTTTGTTTTGCAAGAGGCCTTAATTGTTCTTTTTGTGCTTGAGTTAAGTTTTCTACAGACTCTCTACTATAGAGCTCTAAATTATTCTGTAAACTTATTTCTACATATTGAAAATGTCTTTCTAATGCTAATAGTGCATGCGCCATTTCTCTTGGATTATTTGAATCAGTTGCGACTTTTAATACACTGGAATAATCTTTAATTGATTTGTAAACTTCAATCAAAGTTTCAGGCTTTGCCTTAGATAATTTAACACATTCATCGAGAATTAATTTTTCATCCATACCACAAGAATATTCTTGTATACGGGCTAATTGTTTTCTTATGTCAGAGTCATATATTGCTATTACTAGGTAACCTGATTTAATATGCTTTCTATCAAGCATGCTTATTAGTCGCTTTTTTTCATTTTCAAAAACTTTTTCTCTTGCAGGAGCTAAAATTTCCTCAAAGGAAGTTTTTACTTTTGCATGATTTGCATATTTTTTCGCATGATCAAATGCATCTTCATTTAGAAATCTTTGAACTATTTTTTTATGACCTTGTTCTGATAAATTTTCCCCATAACTGAATGCATTGCAATCCAAAGTATCATAAATTAAGCTTTTCCAACCCCAAGAACTATTTTTAGCACCCGTTTCAAAGATCGTTTGGATATAAATATCTTCTAATTGATCTCTCACTGGCTCTGAAATATCTTTCATAGTAAGTGCAGATGATAAATATCTTAATCTACTCTCTCCTGATTCTAAAGTTTGAACTTCTGTTACATAGTCTTTCATTTTGCTGTACCTCTTTTTGTTTTTCTATTTTATCAAAAGGAGTGTAAACAAAAGAAATACTTAAATTCTTGTAGTAGAAGATTCTACAACTATACTACAGAAATTAGTGAATGAATAAAAAAAGGAATAAAGAAATAAATAAATAAATCCATGAATTAGTTAATAAATAATAAACCATAATTCTATTCTAAAGGGTTTTAATATAAACATAATATCAGAGGATAACATTTTTACGATTCCCAATCGCTTTCTACTTTTCTAGCAATTCTTGCATCTTTCTGTATTATAATAGAATAGGGATTAAATCCGACGTCAAAACATTTTTTATACCATTTAGATATCTCTTGAATTTTCGCTACAAATTCTTCATTGGGAAATAAAATTTTATCATTGAAAATAATACGCAAAGAATTCTCAGTAAATCCTTTGTATCCTTTGTTAGGAATACTTTCAAAATCAGTTTCACGCAGTATCGCACAAATAGTTCTTTCACGTAAAGGAGTCGCATCAAAATCATCTAAACAATCAAGAAAAGGTTTTTGAATTTCTTTTGCAAGCATGTAATGTTGAGAGTTAGAAATATCTCTATATACATTGTTTTGAATCAGGAATTTTGATTCAGGATTTATTCTAAAAATTTCACCCATCTGTTTTTTTATTGCAGGATATCTCTCGTACAAAGTTCCTGCATTATCACAAATAAACGTTTTTGCATAGCAACCAATCTGTAAATGTTTATCACTGGGGTGATCTATATCATAAGTTAAATCATTTCTATCTAAATCTCTTTCGAGAAAATTGAATAATTTATCAGTGCAAACTAATTTTTGATAATCTGAGCTGGTTAATTGTTTAATTAATTCTTTAAAATATTTTTCTGCAAGAAGACGACTTTCCGTCTGAAATTTTATTTTTGCAACCTCTAAGTTGTCATCCAAAATTGTTCTTGCTTGACTACACTCACTTAACATGTTATCAGAGGTCATACTGAATAAGAACATTAAAAGATACTTAAATTATTGTAGAAGAACCACCTACAACTTTTTGAATAAGATATTCAGAAGAACTAAGTTAATTAAAACTATTTCTTAGCATTCATCCACATAAAGTCAAAATAGCTCTTATATGCTTTTGCAGCAGCTGCATTTTCTATAACTATTCCTTCAGGCTCATCAGTCCAAATTAGTATTGCAACTTTATCGCCGTAAATGTTTGTTACAGCAGGACTATCTTCACATTCTATGGAACGATATTCAGAAGAAGAATTGTCTAATTCTATTCTTCCTTTTTTTATAATCATTTTTGTTCTGATTTTATTTTCTTTTTTCAGTCTATCAAATTGCGTCGCAAATTCAGGCATCCTTTGTGAGAATTGACCGTCAGAGCCGAATACAAAATTATCTTTACCAGTTCTTGCAATGTCCAAGAAGATTGTTTTAATTCCTTTTATTCCTTTGAATAGACGCACCTGACCTTCTATTTTAGCAGATTTATGTCGGGCATGTAAATCTGGAAGAATTTGTTTTACTTCCTCTTCTTGTTCGTGAACATAATCTAGTAATCTTTTTGGACCCGCTGCTTGAAACCATTTAACTTTTCCAACAAAAGCATAACTAACTAATCCTTTTTCTAAAAGAGATTTCAATGAATTATAGCAACTACTTCTGTCAATTTTAGCTAATTTTGAAACTCTACCAGCTTTTGTAGAACCATGATCATTCAATGTTAAGTATACTTTAATTTCATTCGGAGAAAATCCTATTTTTTCTAAAACTTTTTCTGTTTCCATGCGTATCAATTGATAAGAATGTATTGTAGTTTAAATAATTTGTTGTTTAAATTTCTACAACAGGCATTCAATTTTTATAAATGAGAAAACTACCAAGTTAAGCCATATCCTCTTGCTACAACTACAAATTTAGGAATACCCCAGTCTACTTTATAATATTGAATATCACTTAGTCCTTGAGATGTTAGTTCACCAAATATTTCTTTTAGTTGAGGAACACTTCCAATGTATAATCCAAATGGAGTTTTATCTATATAAGTACCATTTCTCTGAATATGAAGATTTTTGGAAATATCAGGGAAATCAAAAATTAATACTCCTCCTGGTTTAAGCACACAAGCAAGATTTTGAAGTAATTCTTTACGATAGTCTTTAAGATCACAAACTACGTGCCACATTACTAAAACTGCATCGTATTTTTCTTTTGACTTATCTAAGTTCAATAAATTTCCCTTTTGAAAATCAATATTTAGCTTTTCTCTTTCCGCAAATAATTTAGCTTGATTCAATAATTCTTCTGATAAATCTATTCCAACGACAGAATAACCTTTTTTTGCAAGAGGAATTGAAATTCTTCCAACTCCACAACCAGCATCTAATATTTTTCGTACTTTTAGATTCGATAAAACTTTTTCAATAAAAAACATTTCTTTGTCAAAACTTGCAGTTTTCTCACTTCGTTTTAAGAATATATCTACTGAACTATCATAGAACTGAGATTTTTCTTTTTCAAGAGAAGATACTTCTTGAGAATGAGTTTTAGTTACAGCAACTATTTGATCTAATAATAAATTTTTATCAATTGATAAAAAACCTTCAGAATTATCTGAACTGTGACCTAGATTTATTAAATAATTTCCAGAACCTTGACCAAAATAAAATAATTCTGTTGAATGAAACATATCTACACCAGCCCTTAAGTAGGTTGGGCCTAAATGTTGAATATCAAAACCAATAACTTTTATTCCAGGAAAAATCTCTTTACAAAAAGCAACCTCTTTTGCAATATCACTCACACTAAACTTATTATCAAGTGTTTGAAATAAAAGAATAACATCAATATGCTCGTTGTGTATTTGAGGAATTTGTTTAATTCCAATTGCAATTTTGACATTATATTTTTTGTGAGCTAAAAAATCAGCGATTAATCCTGCGGACCTTGTGTTTTTAGTACAAACTAATATGTTTTTAATAGGAGTAATTTCTTTTGATGAATTTTTATTTTTTGTAAACGGCCACATTTTTATTAGATAGTAATTATTTGTAAATAATAAAATTATACAATCTCATGATGCACAACTACTTTGTCTGTGATTATGAATTCATAGGAAAGTAAAGGAACTTTTTTATTTATGTCGTCACAGAATTTAGTTACATCGCTTATATGTTCGAATAGAACTTCGCATTCTAAATCATAGGATCCTAAGGAATGAGTTATATATATTACATTTGGATGCTCTTTTAATAATTCATATAACATACTTCTTAGAAATGGTTTTGTAATTTTAAACATTATTTTAAAATGATCATAGCCTATTTCTTTGGGAGAAATTACTGGAACATAAGAGATAATTACTTTTTCAGTAACCAATTTCTTAATATGATAAGTTATTGCAGTTGCAGACATATTCATTTTTTTGGCTATATCTAATACAGACATCCTCCCGTCTTGAAAGAGAAGAGATAATATTTTTTCTTCCGTTTGGTCTACTACTAAAGGTTCTTGTCGCCCAGTTATATGATGTACTTTTTCTTTTGTAGTCAAAAAACCAGGAGAGAAATGTTCGATTGCAATAATTTCTGCTATAGAATATTTTTGAACATCATCAAAGCACTCAAATATTTGAGGTAGTTGATCATAAAAATCAATTTCATCTTTAACTAAAAAAGTTGCAGTAATATTCCAACTTCCACCTGATAAATTTGCAAACCAATGAAGTGCAGTTAAGTCAACTAATTTTTTAAAACCTTCTGGAGTATAACTTCCTTTCATTAAAATTCTGAATGTTCGGTAACCCATTCTACTATAATCTAATAGAGGAATAATTCTAATAATAACTTTATTTTGTTTTAGTGTTGATAATCGATAAGCAACGTTTTCTTTGGCAACACCTATATTTTTACCTAATTCTGAGAAAGGCGATCTACCATTAATATATAATTCATGCAATAGTGCGATGTCTTTAGCTAATAATCTCATTTTTCACTATAAACAATATCTCCAGTATATATAAATGTTATTATTGAAAGAGTAGTTCTAAATACTAGTTAGTACCTACTAAAGAGTAGAAACGATTAAACGTTTCAAAAAAGAGCAAAGAAAATGGCAAAAAAACAAAAAAAAGTAGACTGGAAAAAAATAACAGGAAAAGCTTTTGAGGATGCAATCAAGAAATTGGTTGAAGTCTTAATATTAGCAGTAATAATCGGAGCTGCAATAAAAGTAATTCTTTGGGCAGTACCTGCAGTAACTATTGGAAGTTTATTTGCTAAATTTATCAAAGCAAAAATCATAGATTGAAATAATTAAATAAAAATTTTGTAAAAATATTACGAAAATTTAGAAAAAAGAAAAAATGGAGATGAAAAACATGACAAACGGAATAAAACAAACAATAAAACAAATTACATTAGCAGGATTAGTAGGACTAAGCACAATTTTTGGAAATGCTACAGCAGGACCAATTAGTGGAAATGTAGGTTACATCCAAAGAGAAAAAGATGCAAGCTCATACGAAGAAGTTAACGCTTTTTACGGATTACCAATGGGAGTAAAAGGATATACTTTCCTTGATAGATATAACGATCATGGTAATGTATTTGGAAAAACAACTTTAACAAAACAAATTGCAGATTATCAAGTTAGTGCAAAAGTTCAAGGAGTTCATTGTAATGAAAAATTAATTGATGCAGGAGTTGGACTTGAAGTAAAATTACCAACACCAAAAGGAATTACTGCAAAAGTAAATGCTACTCCATTATGGATGAATGGCGACGGTAAAGAAAAAGATGTAGCAAAAGTAGGATACTTTGTTGCATTTGAATTACCAGCAAAAATGTCACTAAGCAGTTTTGGTGAGCTAAATGTTGCTAATGCAAAAGGCGTTACTTTCGGATACGGAGAAGTTGCACTTGCTAAACAAATTGGAAATTTAAGTGTTGAATATAACGCAAGCTTAAATGGAAAGGGCGACGGAATTGCTAAACCTGAAGTAAGAAGTGGAATTGCAGTAAGATATAAATTTTAATGCAAGAAAGCTTAATGCTTAATTTTTTTTATTTTTAATTTTAGACTACAAATACAAAAAGTATAACAAATAATTGAAATAAAAAAATAAGAAAAATAAAATAATAACAATAATAACTAAAAAAAGGAGATGGACAAAATGGGATTATTTGACGGATTGGGATTGGGGGATGGATATGATCATAGTCCGGCTAAAAGAGAACTTAGACGACATTATGTTCAAAGTAATCCGAATAGAAAGTCAGAAAAAGACAAAGAAATGGATTATGTAATAGGATTAGGAACAGGAATGCTTATGGTGGCAGTTGCTATAGGATGTATAGCTATATGTGCTCCTAAAAAAAATTACTCGACAGTAATTCAAACTGAATCAGGAAGTATAACTAATTACACTGAGATAAAACCTCAGTACCAAATTATGTTAGAAAAACTAGACGACAAATTTGAAGCACAAACAGATAAATTATTTGAAAAGGCAGATAACATAGGAGACAAATTACTTGAGAAAACAGACAGTATTGGAAATGCACTTGAAAAAATAGTTGATAAAATATGATAATTAAAAGGATATTAAAAATAAAAAAATAAAACAAAAAAATATAAAACAAAAAAATATAAAAAAATGAGGAAATAAAAATGGAAACTAAAAATAATACAGCAATACAAAAAATAGAAGACAAAAACAGAAGTTTAGAATACAAAATCGCAGGTATCGTAACAGTTGCAGGCGTAGCGCTAGGTAGTTACGTACTAAAACATTATGGTATGGGCGGAATTGAAGGACAATTTGCATCTGAAGGAGCAAACTTTGTATACGGATTTTTTGGATCAGTAGGAGGTCTTGGAATTATTGCAGGATCTATTGGTTTAGGTGGATTTATGGTAAACGCATCTTTAGAAGCAGAAAAAGAAGATGAAAAAGAATTTGCAAAAAAAGCTCAAGAAGAAAAAGTTAATTTATATAATCAACAAAAATTAGCTGAACAAAAAACTTTAGAAGAAGCAATTTCTGCAAAAAAAGCATTACCCAAATACATCTATCAATTTGAAACTCAACCTATGACAGTTCAAGAGGCAAAGGCAAGAGGGGATAATATTAATTGTATACTACAATCATATGATGCAAACGTTGCATCAAAAAACTTTGCAGCTTATCCTACTAGAAAAACTCAAGTTGAGATGAAAAATTTACTTGATAAGAAAAATTTACTAGTTGATCCGGAAGAATTTATTGCAGGAGTAATTAGTATTGATCATGAAGGATATGCATCACAAGTGCAAAAAACTATTGAAGCAATTACACCAATGAAACAAAGTGCTTTAACTTATGAAGGAAACAAAATTGAAGCTAAAGCTACAACGGAAACTGTTGCTAAAACAGAATAAAATAGAAATGAAGATTATTATTTTTTTAATTTAATTTGTAATTATAGTCGAGAAATATTATTGAACATATTAGAAGACTATAATTAGAATTAAAAAATAAAAATATAAAAATATAATTACAAAAAAGTAAAAAGAAAATAAAAAAGAGGAAACAAAAATGAATACAAGCAAAATAAAATCAGTAATAGAAAATACAACAGGTACATGTATAAGATACGGCTTACCAGTTGCAGCACTTGCAACATCAACAGCAATTGTAATTGGAATCAATAAAATATTTGGAATGGAAAATACATTTGATGCAAATGTTGGAAAAGTAACGTCCATCTTGTTTGGAGGCCCAACAGCTGGAGCATTAGCGTATTACGGATTTACTACACTAAAAGAAACCTACGAAAAATTTAATGACGGTTTTTCAGAGTATAAACAGAAATGGGAAAACTTTATTCAACAAAAACAAGTTGAAGCAGATAAAGAAATACAAAAAAGAGAAGTTAAAATAGCAGAACTTGAAAAAACTATTTCCGAAAGAGATGCTATGCCT
The DNA here is from genome assembly GCA_964557345.1 of uncultured Methanosarcinales archaeon. Classification (GTDB taxonomy): domain Archaea; phylum Nanobdellota; class Nanobdellia; order Woesearchaeales; family DATGWN01; genus CAZKZU01. The sequence goes on along the minus strand of CAZKZU010000006.1, from coordinate 34,167 downwards.
AATGCGATATATCAATTTGAAAGCCAGCCGATGACAGTAGAAGCAGCAAGAGCAAGAGTTGCTAATATAGAATGCATACTAACTGAATACAAAGGGCATGTTACAAATACGAATTTTACTTCATATCCGACAAGAAAAACTCAAGTTCAAATGAAAGATTTACTTGACAAGAAAAACTTGTTAGTTGAACCTGAAGAATTTATTGCAGGAGTTATTACAGTAAGCGGACAAGATTATGCAAGCCAAGTAAAAGGAACTATCGAATCAATGCTTCCAATGAAACAAAGTGCTTTAACTTATCAAGGGAAATCTCTTGACGAGAAAGTAGAAGAAACAACTAAGAAATAATTAGAAAAACAAAATAGGAAAAAACAAAAATTAAATTTCAAATAAAAAAATAAAAACAAGAAGAGAATAATATAAATAAAACAAAGAGGAAATACAAATGGAAACAAAAAAAATATCATTAATTGAAAAAGTAACAGATGCTTGCGTAAGATATGCAGTGCCAGTTGCAGGAACTGCAATCTCTGGTACATTATATGCATGCATAGCTAAAGCAGTACAAGGAGACTATCCAAAAGAAGTAGTGATACCATTATCTGTATTTGGATTTGCTTTCGCAACAGCTGGAACCCTAGGCTCACTTTATGGAGTGAAAAAAACATATCAAAGACAGCAAAGAATTGATCAAGAAAGGCAAGCAACTAGCGAGCGTATAGACAATGAATATGAACAAAGAATTGCTAATTTAACAATTGAAAATAATAAAAAGATTGAGGCTTTAGAAGAAAAAGTTTTAGCACAACAAGTTGCACCAAAAGCAATTTATCAATTTGAAACTCAACCAATGACTGTTGAAGCAGCAGACGCACGAGTTGCAAATATTAATTGTATATTAGAATCATATCAGACAAATGTGACATCAAAGAATTTTGCTGCATACGCAACTCGAAAAACTCAAGTTGAAATGAAGAATTTACTTGATAAGAAAAATTTACTTGTTGAACCAGAACAATTTATTGCAGGAGTAATAAGTATTGCAAATGTAGAATACGCTGAACAAGTTAAGAATACAATTGAAGCAATTATCCCAATGGCAAAAAGTGCTTTGACTTACGAAGGAAAAGCAATTGGAGCTAAAGCAGAAAGTGAAACTGCTACTACACAAACACAATAAAAAAGGAGATGAACAAAATGACAATAGAAACAATAACAAAAGATCAAATTTGGGAATTAAGGAATTTACCGATATTTAGCGAGTGCTCAACACTTACTGAAAGATTATTTCCAACTGAATACGTGGAAGTATGTAAAGTACAAGAACAAATTACAAATCTTGCTGATGCTAGAGATGCAGAGATTAAACAAACTGAAATTAAGTACCGAAGAACAGGAATACAAACTAATAAAAAAGCAGCTGATGAAATAAGAAAACTTTATCAAAATACACCAACATTAGAATTAAACTTAATTGGCCATCAGGGTATACTTAGTGATCATAAAGAATATACTAGTGGAACGGCTACTCCGATGATAAAAAATACATCAGCATTATCTCCGGCAAACCTACAACAAAAAATGGATGCTATTACTGCAAAGTATGACCCTAAAATAGAAGAATTGTGTGAACAAAGAGAAATCGCAGAAAAACCTATTTTAGAAATGTATAATTTAATGGCAAAAGTAGATCATCAATATTGGAGTAATGTGCCAATAACTGTAACTAAAACTGAAATTGACAAAATTAGAGAGCTCAATGATAAATTAGTTGGGAAAGTCAGAACAATTGTTGTATTAAGATAAATACATCTAATAATTATTTTTTTGATTATTTTTAACAGAGTAAATATTAGAATAAATAATTATCTTTAATATAAATTACAAAACATACTTAATAGATAAATCAATATTAAATTAGCATAAATCACTATATTTAAAATAAAATATAGCTATTTAAAAGAATTACTAAGACATAGTTCTATATATACAAAGGTCTCTACTACATAGTAAGAACTTGAAAAACAAGCTCTAAATTACGATAAAAAAACAAAATAAAAAAGGAAAAAAGAGGAAACAAAAATGAAAACACTAACAGAAATATTATTTGGAAAAAGAACACAAAATACACACGATGCTGACACTACAAGACAAATTGTTGTGCCTGAAACTACACCAGTACAAGAAACTTTACAAGAAAGTACTGTAATGAGCGAAGATACAATTGTATATCCGGCGATATATCAATTTATGACAAAACAAGTAGACTTTAGTGATGGAGTTAAAGCTCAAAAAAAGATTATTGATAGTATTATCACTGGGCTTGGAGAAAATGTAGTTATTAATTATGATACTGTAGTAGAAGATGTAAAAGGCAGTTATGGAAAAGACTATGCTATTAGAGGAACGGTAAAATTAGACAGCACCACACATGCAAAAGTTTTGAAAGAATTAATTGAAAATGGATTTAAGCTTGAGAATAGTGTAATCACTAAACAAAATATTGAAGATTCAACAATTGTAACTAAGATAGCAAAAGAAAGAGATGATGCACTTAGTAGTTTAGCTAAAGTTAAAGAAGAAGCGACTACAAAATACGACAAATTACTTTCAGAACATCAAGCTACAGCAAAATATTTTGCAGGAAAAGGAGCTAGAGAAACAGAACTAGCAGTGATACCTTATCAAAATTTAATTGATGCAATTTCAGCTGCACCAAAAGCAATTTATCAGTTTGAAACTGCACCAATGACTGTCGAGGAAGCAAATGCAAGAGTTGCAAATATTAATTGTATATTAGGAACATATACGGCAAATATTGCATCAAAGAACTTTGCTGCATATGCAACAAGAAAAACTCAAGTTCAAATGAAAGATTTACTTGACAAGAAAAACTTGTTAGTTGAACCAGAACAATTCATTGCAGGAGTAATTACTATCGACGGAGTACCTTATGCTGAACAAGTAAAAGATACAATCGAAGCAATTATCCCAATGGCTAAAAGTGCTTTGACTTACCAAGGTAAGAAACTTGACGAAAAAGTTGCAGATAAATAAGCTGACGACAAACATAGCTAAATAAATATTTTTATTTTTTAATTAAAATAATTTAATAAAAAATATTTGAGAAAAACACGAAAATAAATAATATGTAATAAAATAATAATTATACGGATAATAATAATATGATATAATAATGAAATAAAAAGAGATGACTAAAATGGCAGATGACTCACTAGAACTAAAAATTGGAAAATTCCTTCGAGATAGAAGAGAAAAGAAACACATGGATAAAAATATTATCAACATAGTTAGAAATGCAGGATACAAAAATTCAATTTATGTATCATTATTTGATGATGATGTAAATGTACTTGGAAAACCTAAAAGGTTTAGTGAAACTTGCTATATTGGAAAACCATTTACTGACGTGAGTGTAGGAAGATATGCAATCGTTCCAGTTCATCACGAAGATCAATATTCAGGACACGAAAGTGAAAGACTTGTTTTAGTAGATCTTGCAAAAAAAACAGTAATGACTATTGCACATTCAGGAGATCGAGGAGTTCATTATAATGGAAAATGTAAATTTGTACCATTAGCAATGAATATAACTGATGACAAGAAAGCAATAATTTCATATAAATACGTCCTACATGCGGACTTAAAAAATCCAATTATGGTTGACGATAGTATATGGGAAAAATACTTTTTTAGAAAAAGCGAACATTGTGTTGTTCAAGCTGATCTTGCTATGATGAGTGAGAAGAAAGACGGTTATGCTTAAAAGTGAAAACCGACTTAATATAATTTGTTTAGAAAAATTGGCTAAAAATAAAATACAATAAAAGAAAAGTCAATAAAATTTAATTATATTAAATAAAAGAAAAATAATTAAAATAAATAATAAACTAAAAAAGAGGGATGACAAAATGAATATTTTAAAAAAAATAAAAAATACCTTAGATAGGATAGTACTTGGAGAAGAATTTATTAGAATCCTCGAAGGGGATAAAATAGAGAAGCCAGTTGCTACATTAAAGGATCTGCAAGAAATAGTTAAGGGATTCGCAGACGGCATTAGCCAACCAACTCAAAAAACTTTCGAGGAATATCAAGTACTAGCTACAGCTATTCAAAATGCTTTTTATAATAAAGTAGGTCAAAGAAATGGAGGTATACCCACTCTAAATCCTGAAAATTATTTTCAAATAAAAGGTCAAAAACATACTAAAGAGCGCAATCATAGAACTAAAAGAGACTATAGTTGGGATGATCAAGAAACTGTGTATGTAGCTAAGTCAGATTTAGGACAATTGGTCGACACAATAGCAATTGAAATGTCTAAACAATACTCCGACCTAAAAAATATTTTTACGATTAAACCAATTTCAGTTGCAGGAAATCCGCACAACTATTGTTCATTCAAATATATGTTTCAGGCGCAAAGTATTGCTGAAGCTAATGGAGATAGGTGCAGCATAATTATTCAAAATGAAATTGCAAAACTGAAAACTGGAGTAGCATCAGAAAAACGTGTTAAGTTAGCGCAATTGTACTCTGAATTAGGTAAAAAAGATATTGCAAAACATATAATTAAACAAATAGAAATCATGCAAAGTACTAAGTCATCTGATTGGACTCAATTAATTCAACTAAGTTATAGAAGTTCTGGATCAGACACCGCTTTTCTTTCCAAAGAAGATCGAAATAATTACTGGAATTTAAAAAGAAATATTGAAAGTATGCCGGAAAGAACAAAAAGAAAAATAGACGATCTAACATATAGTTTTAGAAATAGAAATATAACAATAGTTGAATTAGAAACTGAAAAGAAAAAAATGAACCTCGAATTTGAAAAAGAAGAAGTGGAAAATAGGAAGTCATGTCGCAATTATGAATTAAAAGCACAAACAATCAGAAATATTGCTTCAAAATACGCTAAAGTAATTCCTGGAAATAATTATGCTGAAGTAGATTTAAATAAAATCAGACAGATGCCAAAAGAAGAATTTAAGATTTTATATAGAGCATACCGAAGTGCAAGGTATAAATGATTTGAAAAATAACTAAAAATATTAAAAAAGGAGATGAAAAAATGAAACAAAATTATATGAATAATACAAAACAATATATTGCAAGTTTATTAGCTGCAGTAACTTTAGCTATTCCAACTTTTGCAGCAGAATTCGAAGGTCAACCGAAATCAATAGCATCAAAAAATGCACCTCGAGATGATTATGGAGTTATGAGCATGGTTATTGACATAAATGGGGTTAATTACCTTGCAAGAGCTCAAGTACGAACAGATAATGATCTTTATGCAGATATGAAAATTGTAGAGATTGAATCTTTAGTTAAGGCAGAGATTGCAAAAGGAACTAATGGATTAGTTAAAATTACTGGTGGTTTTAATCAAGCACAAAAAGTTATTTCCTTTGAAAAAATAACTGCCGGCGGATATCAAATAGATTGCAGAGGATTTTATAAAAAATAATTATTTTTAACAATTTATTTTACTTATTACCTTTCTTTTGTTTAATTTGTGACTTTATATGTAAATTAGAATAATTAGACTCTGAAGATTAAAAACGATGCTTTTGACTAATTCACGTTAAATATGTAGTGATTTACGCTAAAATTATCTGAATAGTTATATATACTCTAAACACTCTACTCTATAGTAAGAACAAAACTTGTTCTTGAAAAAAAGAGCTGATATTCATGACAATCGAACCAATAAAACAAACTGAAAATAGGACATTAAAAGTATTGATCGGAGATGACTCTTTTGCAGATCAAAGAACTGCAAAGAGCGCACTTTGCCTTATGCTTTGTGGAATTGCAACAGTTAACGACACATATTGTGTTGAAGGAAATTTCGTTAATGATAAAGATTATGTCGTATCAGAATTTCCCGATAAAAAATTTTCAGGAGCAGAAATTAGAGTAGTTTCAACTGTTGAAGACATGATAAAAGAATCAACTGGAAATTATGATTGGATTATTACTGACATGAATTATGGACATGGACAAGAAACTGGTGGAAAAACAGTACTTGCACATTCAGATGTTAAAAAAAATCCAGCTGTAAAAGCTATATTCACAAGTGAAGACGATCCAAAAATTTTGAAAGCATTATCCCAAATGGGAGCAGACATTGTAGTTGCACCATCTTTATCTAAAACTTATGAACATAAAACCGAACTTTTAGGTAAAGCTATTGGAGAATATTATCAAACTAAAAATTAGTTTTTGAAAAATAGATTGAAAATCAATCAAAAAATAATACTAACTAAAAAAATTAAACTAAAATATATAAAAAAAAGAGGACAAAATGACATACGAAACAATAAAACAATCAGGTGTAAAATTCCTAAAGGAAGCAGGAAAAGCAGTTAGCATTGCTGCTGGAATAGGATTAATTGGATTAACTTTAGGAACTGTTGGCGTAGGAATTGCTAAACTTGAGGAAAGACGAGCGGATAAACAAATCATTTCAACTACATATAAAGAAATTCCTAATTGCAAAATTGTAGATTTAAATTATTCATATGACTATGCAAAATATGTTACATCATCTGGAAAAATGGGAAATGTAGACGTAGGCCTTGCAACAGAACGAATAATTGCTGCTAAATTACAAGACAATATTGCAGTTTCGGCAACTCTCGAAGAGAAAACTGAAGTATATCAACAAAGAACAAAAAGCGGATTTGGAGACTATAGTACTGAGCTTTTAACAAATCAATGGTTGAAAATTAAATCACTAGAATAATAAGGAGACACAAATGAAACTTGAAAAAATATTAATTGCTGACGATAATGAAGATAATAGGAATGCAGCACGAATTGCTATTCCGTATGCAAAAATAGTTTCATCTGCTAAAGATGCTATTGAATGTTTAGACAGAGAAAACTATGACTTAGTTTTAACTGACTTGCAAATGGAAACAAAACTAGCTGGTTTAGAAGTAGCACATACTGCTTATCAAAAATTAATTCCAGTTTATGTAATCTCTCACACCGGTCCTTCTCACGAAGGAACTTCAGTAGGAGTTGCTCCACATTATATTCATTCAATTGATAATTTTAAAACAGGCAAGGCGGAAGCAGGACTTTGGACAGAAATACTGAGTAGAATACAAAATCCAGAACCTGTGCATAAGGCTTATCTCGACGGTTTAGAAAGAAAGAAAAAGGTTTTTGGCTGGACAAAAGTAGGTCCTCTCGAAAGAGATATGCTGATTTCAATTTTTTTACCATATTAAAATTATATATTATAAAATAAAATAACATAAAGTAAAATGAAATAAAAGAATATGAAATAAAAGAAGAGGACATAAAATGAGTAATACACTAATAGAAAAATTAAAAGGAATTATACCTAGTTTTAAATCAACAAAAAATTTAGAAGCAACAGTAGATGAGAAACCAGTAACAGTTGATCTAGAAATGGTCAATCAATATTTTGCAAAAGCTAACGAAGCTCTGACGAAAGGCAATACTGAAGCATTAGATATAGGAATTGCTGAATTTCAAAATTGCTTAAAATTATTAAAAGGAACTGAATATGCGCCCGTGATGAAAAAAGCAATTTATCATTTAAATCGAGCTGCAGGTCATCATAATGTTGCAGATAAAACTAATCCATTTTATGATGGTTTGTTTAAATGGAAATTCGCTTTAGCAGATAGGGACGACGAACTTAAAGAAGCTTGGGACTATATTTCTCAAGTAAATGATTATTTGAAGATTAATGGAAAAGGATGGAGAACTTAAAATTATAATTAATAATAATAGAATTGAAAAATAAAAATAAAAAAAGGAGATGAGCAAAATGAGTATACTAAAAAAATTATTTGGAAGTAAAAAAGAAGATAAGAAAGACGGAAATTCAACAGCAAGCAATTTACAAGCTATTGTTGAAGGTACAACTACTGCACAAAGCAAAACAAAAATGCAAAGTGAAGAGAATGCTAAAAAAGAAGCAGACAGAATTATCGCTGAAAAAACAAAAGCAGAAATGCAAAAAAGAGCAATCATACAAAGTAATTTAAAAAATATTTTTGCTAATGCACCAACTAGTCTTAACGGAGATGTAGATCCAACAGGATTTATCAAAGTAGACTATTCATTTTCAATGTATTGCCCAGTTTCATCACGAAATAGAGAGAGTGAGGGAGGATATGCTAATTTTGATAATGCAACAATACCAAAAGTTTATTTTATGCCTAATCAAGTAATTCCAAGTAAAATTACTGGATGTAAAGGAAAATATACAACCCTATTTGTAAAAATAAAAGATATTGAACAAATCGGTGCAAAACTTGAGGACGTTGTTGATGAAATTAATTCAGGTGATGCAAAAGTATCAGTACCAACTGGAAGAGGAAAATATATACCAGGAACATGGGAAGTTGAAGAAACATTATCTGGAAAATGTTGCAGCGAAGCAAAAGTAAATTTTACCATTCATGCATCTGATACTCAAAATGAAATTTTTGCATATGAAGCTAGAAGACGAATTGAAAAAATTAAAAAAGATTGTAAAGAAGACGGAATTTTTGCAAATTTAGGAACACTTATTTCTTATTACAAGAAGATAGGCAAAACAAATATTGCAGAACAGTTAGCTAAACATAAATCTAATTATGTTTCAAACGCAAAATTAGTTGATCCGGTTGATCCAATGCACATTTCATTCGAAGACGAAGAATTGACTAAAAGAGCATTCCCTAAAGCATATGCTGAACTAGAAAAAGTACAAGCACAAATTGAAAGTCTTGCGAGTGCAAGAAACACGGAAATACGTAAATTAGAGATTATGTACAGAGGAAGCACATTACCTTCAAACAAGAAAGCGATTGAAGAAATAACTGAAAAAGTAAAAAAATCGTCAGAAGTGGCAATTCACTTGGAACCAAGAGAAAATAGATATGACAAAAATCCAAATTATTTAGGAACTGGACTGCTAAAAACAGGACTTAACTCAGCAATAAATATTGAAACTTTGAACCCGATGATTCAAGCAATTGTTGGAAGATACGATCCACAGATATTAGAACTATGTAAGAAAAGAGCAGATTTAGAAAAACCAATCTTAGAGCTATACGAGCTTGATGATAAAATAACTCTAAAAGAAACTCAGTATTCATGGAAAGATAAAAGAAATTATGAAGAAAAAGAAGCACTTCGAACTTTAACTAGAGACGAATACAAAATATTACATAGAGCATACAGAGTTATGCATAGCAAAAATACAAACGAAGTTGTTTTTGATTAAATAACTTTTTTATTTATTTTTTAACTTATTTACGATAACTAGAAAGGATAATAACTGAACTAAAAAAATATATATGGAAATAGAGATAATAATAAAATAAATAAAAATAAAATAAAATAAATAAAAGGAGATGATTTTTATGGATACAAAAGATGAAATCATCAATGTATTTAGTAAACTAAAGCAAAGAATAGGAAATCAAGAAATAAAATACGTAGATGAGGAATCAATAAAACTAGAATGCCTTGAAAGAATATTTGCTAATGCAAGTAAAAAACCATTAACAAATATTATTGATCCTAATAAAGTAATGAGGATTGAAATAGAATATAATTTAGTGCCTTCAACTAACTTTAAAACTGAATGTTGGGCTGATGTTCAGGGAATATTAGCTAGCACAAATTTTCGATTTGTTCAACAATTGTTTCCTGAAGAGATATTTTTAGCAAATGAGCAAGAAAAACAATTTTGCTTAAAAACTAAATGCTATGTGCCAACTAGCAAGATTGAAACCGCAGGATTTGATATATTAGATATTATCAATAAAATTAATTCATCCGAGTTGAAAGTAGAAAGTAAAGTAAGTTGTGAGGGTATTGAAGTTATAGCTCATGCTAAAGCAACTAATGCTATTGGAGATAATTTTCGAATAATTACAAAAAATATTAAATAATTAAAGGTGATTAATATGAAAAAAACAAAAGATAAAACAGAGAAATATAGTGGAAATTTAATTAAAGCACTAGTGCAAAATTATGGGTTTAAAAGAACTGAATTTAATAAATTACCGACAATGGATTATGTTTATCCTGATTTTACAGGTAATGGTAATACTGAAAGTTATCGATTTTCAGCAGGATTAAGAAAAGATCTAGCAAGTCGCTCAGGAGTGGTTACTGCAGATTTAACTGGAAAGAATATTGCTTGGACATCAAATGAAAGAGTTTTGCTTGATGTTGATAAAATTGCACCTAGATTAGGATTAGAAGATCAAATAACTGGAAAGATTAATAGCATATACGCTTATCCACCATTATTATTTATTGCAACTGGAAATCAAGCAGATTCATTTACATCATATGTTGTAAAACCAGTTATCAGCGGATTTTCTGGAGGACCAGATATGGCTTGGTTCGAAATGACTAGTGATGAGAAAGTGAAAACGCAAGAACTAATTGACAAATATGTAACTGAAAAGCCATATCGAAGTTTAATGCAAAGAGTATTCGGGAAGTAAACTTATCAACTAAGACTTGTATTATATTTATTTAACATTACGGGCAAAACATTTATTAATGTCAAAAGAAAGTAAAGTATTAAATGGTTGGATTTTTTAAAAGAATTAGAGGATGGATATTACCTGCAGTTATATTTTCAGCAGCAACTCAACCTAATGTTCAAGGAATGCAACCATCCAATGATATTAATATAAATAACAATACTCATAATACCACTAACGTAAGTAAGAATATAAAAGTAAATAGTCAACATGTTGCTAAAATTAAAATAGAAATTGCTAAATTCAAAGACTCGTCAGTAAATGATATGCCGATATTAAAACAATATATTGAAAATCTAAATTATTTAGGAATAAGAATAGATGTTAATGATAGCAAATTACAAAATAAAATAAATATGTCAGTAAGAGCTCATTTGAAATCAGAAGATCCTAAAATTAATAAAGACGTTAGAGATAATTATTCTAAATTGAGTCAAGGGCTTTGGCATGAAACTATTCAAATAATTTTAGATCAAATTCCCAGTAACTAATGATACTTAAAGACTTTTGTATATTTATATAACTTACAAGGATTTACTGACGTAACAGCCATCGTCAACATATCCTAACTTCCTATAATATTCCTTTACACCAACACCAGATATTACTAAGAGTTTTGTTTTTTTGTTTTGTTTAGCTATTTTTTCTGCTTCTAAAACTAATTTTTTACCCCAACCTTTATGTTGTCCTGTTTCTGAATAACTTGCTTCTCCACCTAAGTTTAAGGCGGACCCGTATACGTGTAATTCTCTTATTATTGCTGAATTACCTTTTATTTCTGGAACCATTTTGGCGATTCCTAATTTATCGAGATTATTTGAAACAAATCTAAGTCTACAAAATCCAATCAATATTTTATTTTCAAAATCTTCAGCTGATATAAAGAATTCTTTTCCACCTGATGCGTCATATTCAATTGTTTTTATTTCAATATTTTTTGAATCTTTTATTTGATTGTGTCGAAGGATTTCTCTTGCTCTTATTTCTTTGGACACTAATTTGTTTTTTAACATGAATTGATCTACATATTGTCTTAGATTTGTTCTATGAACTCCGCCTTCTACAAGTGTTGAAGGAATGTCTCTTTGTATTCTCATTACTCGTACATATGTCGGAACTTTATCTAGGAATTTCCCAATAATCTCTGCAGAATCTTCAAGAGAGATGGGTTGATATTTGCCTAACTTAAAGTCCTCATATAATTTAGTTCCTTTTATTAGAAGGCAAGGATAAATTTTAAGCATGTCGGGTTTGAAATTAGGGTCAGAGAAGAGAGTGTTTAAGCACTCAAGATCTTTCTTTTTATTTGAACCTGGAAGACCAAGCATTACATGATAATTTATTTTAAAGCCTAAATCTTTTAATATTGCAGTTGCTTTAATTGAATCTTCAACTGTATGACCTCGACCAGAGATATCAAGTATTTCGTTGTATACACTTTGCACTCCTAATTCAACTCTTGTTGTTCCTTCTAAAAGCATTTGTTTTGCATGCTCTAACTTTGCATAATCAGGACGAGTTTCTTGAGTTAAACCAATGCAACGAATTGCAGCAAATTCATTTTGCTTTTTTAACTTTTCCAAGATCTTTTCTTTTTCTGCAATCGACAGATTTGAGGAGTATTTTATTGACTTCAAGGATTTTTCTTTAAGTTGATATATTTTCTTTTTCAATTTTACTTCTATCTCTTTATTATCGGTTGTATGCGGAAGTAAAAACCAAGTTTTGTATTTGGCATAATCTAATTCTGAGTCATCTTTTCCAGATGCAAGAATAGTTTCATTTTTCGCTTTATAATAAAATAATTTTGAGAATACATTCATTGCAAGAAATAAGTTAATTACAAATTCGTATTGATAATCTAAATTATAACTTGGAAAAGTACCGCCCATAATAATAAGATCGACTTTATTCGGATTATGGCCAGAGAGAATATATTGTTCAAGTCTATTGAATACTTGTAGGAACGCATCATAATCATTTCGTATTGCTCGTCGTGTAGCAGGTTCAAAACCAGTATAACTTTGGGGAGTATCACCGAAATTAGAACAAACTCCTCCTGGACAAAAAGTGCATTTTCCATGAGGACATTTTTCTGGTCTAGTCATTACTGCAACTACTGCAACACCAGAAAGACTTCTAGTTGGTTTTGATTTTAAGAATTTAAGAGTTTCTAAATCTTCCTTACTGGCTGACATTAATACTTCTGTATCTTTTGGCGGAGCCATTAATTTGAATTTTCTACATAATTTACCTTTAATTGCAGACATTTTATTTTTTGCAATTTTATTGCCTTTCTTTTCTTCCTCGAGAAGATATTTAATCAATTCTTTGAAATATTGAGCTTTTTGTTTATCTAAAGTATTTATTTTCGAGACTACTGGTTTATCTAATATAGCGAATTCTGCAGGAGTATTTAATACATTTGAATCTAAAGGCATAATTTTGGAAATATTTAGTTTTTGGTTTTTCATTTTGAGTAATACACATTAATATACAACATTAAGATACAACAATAATCTAACTAGAAAATATTCTTGATACTAAGCACAGAATAGCTTAATACTAACAATATACATTATATATTTCTTTTCTAGCGTCGATATGAAGTCGTACCGCTTACGATATAAGAATAAACAGGGATTTATAAAATAATTGGTTGCTATAAATAATAACTTTAACAAGGCTCGACGTTAACATACAATAAATCCGAAACAAAAAGCTAAACTTTTATAAAACCAAATAATTTCTACTTTGGTATGGCAAATGTACCTAAAGAACAGCAGATAATTGCAGTTGCACCAAAATTCGCACTATTTTCGCAAGAACAATTTAATGATTTTTATTTTAATGGATTTTCTGCACAAGAAAAACATGATTATGAAAAAGTAATTCTTGAACACCTTATGTTCATGAGAAGAGGCAATTCTAATGATCCAACTGGAGCAGAAGGAAATCCTGAATTCAAACAGCCTATCGGATATGGTCTAATCATTAATCCTGTACTTAAAAAAGCATTTGCTTATCAACGAAAAGGAGATGAAGAGAGACTTTCTGGAAAATACTCATTTGGTGTGGGCGGACATATTGAACAAGAAGATATTTCGCCAAAAGATGACAATCCTATTCGAGCCGCATTTTTAAGAGAGCTTAGTGAAGAAGTTCAAATTCTAGGAAATATTTTAAATGTAAAAGTTTTAGGATATGTCAATGATGATTCTAATCCTAATAACGAAAAAGTCACAGTCGGAATGGTGCATATTGGAATTCTTTATGCGATTGAAACCGATGCAACTGAAGTACGCTCTAATGAAAAACAAATTCTTAAAGCAGGACTTGTGGATTTAAGCGAACTTGAAAGAATTGCAAGGGACGAAAAACTTGAATCCTGGTCACAAATTGCATTTGGGCCACTTAAACAACATTATTTTAAGAACTAAATAATTAGTTTTTATTTTCGTATTATTATTAGCATTATTATAATTATTTTTCACGATTTAATAAAACTCAACGTTAGATTTGGTACTAAATTATAAAAAAAGAGGATATATGAAAACTAATTCTAGACAAAATGAACTTATTGAAAAAATAAAGATTGCACAATCGGAAGTTAAACCATTAGTTGAAAAAAGATTAAAAGAGTTTGATTCTGTCAATAAAAAAGGCAATGAAGAATGGTTCCATGAATTATGTTATTGTATTCTGACTGCAAATACTTCTGCGAAAATGGGAAAAAAGATTCAAGATAATGTTTCAGTCGAAGAGTTCTTGTATATGAAACCTGATAAGTTGAAAAAGAAACTAAATGATTTGAGGTGCAGATTTTATAATAAAAGAACTGAATATATTGTTGAAGCAAGAAAGTTTGCTAAAATTAAAGATTTACTACAAAACTTAAGCCGTAATGAGAAAAGAGAATTCATACACGATAATATTAAAGGTATCGGATTAAAAGAGGCAAGTCACTTTCTTCGAAATACTGGACACTATGATTTTGCAATACTTGATAAGCATGTAAAAAACATTTTGAAAGAGCATGATTTTATTTCTGAAAAAATAGCTACATCTAGCATGACTTCTAAGAACTATATTGAAATTGAAAAAAGTTTAAAAGAAATTGCAGATAAATTAAATATGAGTCAAGGAGAAATGGATTTTTATATTTGGTATATGAAAACTGGCGAAGTTCTTAAATAAAAAGTACCTATTTATCTAATAAGTTATACTAATTTTTTTATAAATAATTTGAACAGGGAATAGTTTCAACAACTGGGATAGAGGTCATGTTATTAGATACTACTATGTCTTCAAGAGTGGCTTTTCTTTTTTTAGATGCTTTATAATCCATAAATACCTTTAATGCAAAACCACCAATTCCTATTGGTATATAAGACCAAAGAAATGCGGCCTCTGGTTGCATATCAGTACAAAGCAAAATACGATGGGTTAAAGGTTTAAATATTGTACCGATGCCCATACAAGTGAGATTAGATTTAGTTATTCTTTTAATATCAAAATTACGATCTGCAGAATCTTTGTAGCATAAAAAATTTAATAAATAATGAGATATGACATTTCCACTATAATAACCAACTTCTTTTGCAGCTAAAGTGCCAAGAGTGATCATATTATCACTATACCCATTCGCTCCCATATAATCAGTCATATTATAGGATCCATAATATCCTGCGAAAACACCACAACCAACTCCAGTTATATATGCTGCTTTTTTATATATGTTTAATAGAGATACCATTTATTTCTATTTAGAAGAAAAAAACTCTTTTTATAAAGTAATTGAAAAGTTAGGATAACATGAAACCCTCTGCTTTTTAGTCTGCATCCGTCCTCGTGATTCGCTGTTCGTATTTTATACATCGGAATTCTCTTACTTCATTAATGAGAAATCTCCTAGATTCACAATTATGGAATTCCGACTGTGCTCAAAAACGCGTAAACGTTTTTGACAGTTCTACTTCCCCGGATGTCATGAGAATCCGAGATTCTCAGGAAATTGGAAATCTTTGATTTCCCATTGGACTTCCCCCATAACGAACATACTGTCGTCATAAATTGTACTGCGGTAAAGATGCAGACTATGAAGGTTTCAGATTAGCCGGAAAGTCATAACAAATAAGCACTACCAAATATTTTATCAAAAACTAACTACAAGCTATAGCTTTTGGATTCCTTAATTTAGGATCTAATGCAAAATGCCAAGCTTCCCCAGACACAGTATTTAGAATTCCATGTTTTGCATAATTGTCAGCAACAATTTTTTGCTCTTCTTTTGTCAACAGGTTCATGTTTTGATCAAATGCTAATCCTAGAGGATGCTCTGAATCTTGAACTGCAGCATTCATATTAGTTAAAATTAAATTTAGTTGCTCATCACCAGTTCTAACAGCACTTGTAAAAACTAATTTCTTATAAATCTCAGGATAAGATGCCTCTAACTCGCTTAATGAATCTTTCAATCTACTTGCAAAGACTTCATCAAATACAAATGCTTTTCTTTCAGAAACCCAACCGTCAGGAGTATTAGCAGCATAATTTATTATCACTCTATTATTATCATGAGGAACCCATCTATTCGGGTCAGCTAAATAAGCAGAAGGATCTTCTTTTAATCTATAATCGCCTGTTGCATAAGTTGCAACTCTAGAACCATAATTATCAAGCTTATAGCCTCCCTTTGGCATTTCTGAACCTGAATTTTCAACTACAGCAAGTTTTCCAGATGCAGGAACTATTATTTGATCAATTGGAACTGTTATCGGAGCAGGAGTACCATAATTTAATCTGTACTCTTCATTGACAACAGACCAAATTTCACTTGAGAATACTGCATTTACATTATCTACATTATAGTTGAAAGCCGTATCTACTTTTTCATCAGTCAAATATGTATATTTACCCATTTCTTGTTGTTTATGAAGCCACGCTTTGAAAGCAGTTCCTGTTCCAGAACTATTTGTTTTAGTGCTAGATAAATATCCATCAACCTGAGTTAAGTAATTTTTTTTATTATCAGATTTTGTTACAACCCATGGTAAATCAACACCGATTTGAAGTAATGAATATTGTATTCCAGCAGCAAACGGCCTTTTTGCACCATTATTATTCATTGAGCCTAATACAATTGCCATTTCAGGACTATCAATTGCAGGAGGAATTATTCCAACAGTATTGTATTTATTTATAGCATAATCATAATTCTCTTGAGTTATTTTTGTAGAAATTACACTCGCACCTTCATCTGTTCTTAAAAATCTAGTAAGAGGCGTTTCATATTCTATCACAGGAACAGAAAAATCACGTCTAAGGACGTAATTAGTTAGAGCTAGACCTACTGATACAGGAATGTTAGAGTGACTTATCGTATCTACGCTTGAAAGAACTCCATTTGTAAGACTATCTTCAGGCGAAATTATTTTTGATACATCAGAAGTTCCAAAATATTTGATTCGTTCTGCATCAGGCATTCTTCTTACTATTTCAATAGCTAATTTTTTACTTATTTGAGAAGGACCTATTGTTGTTCCATCAGTAGTGTAACCTCCAAGTTCATCTAGTTCTGTATTTAATATATTTTTACCGCCAGATTCAATACGTTGTTCACCGGAGACTATAGAGCTAAACGCTTGTGCATTTGATTTGGAAGATAAATATTCGCCTTTAGTTGGATTAATACCCATTTTAGCTTTCAAGTACTCAGTTGCATCTTTAGAAAATTCATCTGAAGATTTAATTCCATTATTATCATACCAAGAGCCATCTTTTTGATTATACGTATAAATATTTCCATCTTTATCTGTCAAAGTTATTGATCTTGATTTTCCATTAGGATTTGTTTTTGCATCATATTTCCAGCCTTTGAATTTATTAAGAATTGCGCATGGATCTTTTGTTTTTGCACCACTATATCTTGCAGAATATATTTTTTTATTAGCAACATTATTGTTATTACTATTACTAATAATTTCGTCAGTTATATAACTAGTAGAATTATAATTATAATTAGATTGATTTAATCTTACGTAATATATAAACCAAGGAGAAGCTTTTTTAGGAGCAGATTCGCCAGTAGGATCTAGTACAGTTTCATCTTTTTTATTGAAGTCACGGATTAATTTAACTGCGTTTTTAACTGACTCTAATATTGCTCCACTACAAACAATTGAACCTGATCTACATCTGTCTTTTTCAGGTGTTAATTTTTCAACTTTCTTTACTAATTCAGATTTTGTTTTTGCAGATTCTTCAATTAATGCGTCAACAATTTTGTCAGATACTTTTATTTCACCATCTGCAGTTATTGTTACTTCTTGATCAACTGAACGATCAGTTAAATATTTGTTAATAGGAGTATAATAATAATCATAAGTTATTTGACCATTTTCAAATCCTAACATTGGATAATATTGTAGCATAAAATCTTGATCAGATGATGATACATCTTGACTATCGGTTAATGCACTTAGTTCTGAAAGAGTAGATGTTAATTTACCAATACTATTTTGATTTAAATTAATTTCATTTATCAACCACATTTTATTATTGTCATCATAACCTGAAGGAATATCTTGATATAAATCTCTTAGTCTAACATTGTAAGGTAAAATTGAACCATAATCTAATATTCCTCCGAATTCAAAGTAAGGAACTTCTTTTCCATCAACAATTGTTGTAGATCTTTTGAATTGGATATTATCGCCGTGTAAATCGTATAAAATATATCCTTGTGCAGCAAGATCTTTTAGTGCAGCTATTGCTTGTTTGTAAGCATTACTATCAATAACAAAATTTTCTCCACTTTTTTGCATAGCATTTAAGTCGTCAAGAGAAACTCCTTCAATGTATGGCATTGCATAACCAACTACATTAGTATATCCATCTAAGTTAACATTTACTTCTCCTAAGAAGGGAACAAATCCTGAGTCTGGATTAATGTTTCTTCCATTACTAATTTCTAATTGAAGATTTACATTTGCAGCCATATCTCCCATCTCAAGTGCAGTTGGTCTTTGATTTAGATATTTTTTTGGAATTCCTGCTACTTTAATTGCATATTTTTTCCCAGTTAAATCAATGTAAGGAATAATTGTTCCATATGCCCAGAATGCAACAGGAGTATATGTAGCACCTAAATCAATTGTTGGAATTACCATTTCAGTAAATGGAGCAAGATTAGTTTGAGGATATAATTTGAATGCATTTTCAAGATCTATTTTTGCTTGTATTCTTTCTATTCTCTGTCTTGATTCATAATCTTCAATGATTGCAATATTTTTGAATTCATCATTAAGAGTATTTTCCATAGTTTGGAATTTTTGTAGTTCTGAATCATAATTCCAGCTCCAATGATTGAAATTACCATTTACTTGTACATATTTTGCACCTTGACTTGCCATATCTGCAGATTTTATTCCTTTTTGAGTTAATAAAACATATTGTGCTGCATCAAAACTACTATAGCCATAGAAAAATCCATCAAGACCATATTTTGCATTACCAAAGTTGTCGAACATGGATTCAACGTTTGAAACATAAGGAGCTAGCAATAATGCAATTCTTGAATCTACAGATGCAGACTGCATTGATTTTTTTACTTCATTTACATTATATAAAAATGGTGCAGGGAAATAATATACTGTTTTTCCATCGATTTTTTGAGAAGTAATATCAAATACTTTCATTTTTAAAATATTGTTATTATTATTATTTCCATTAACATTATCATTACTATTGCCAGTATAATATTTATTTAATGTTGACTGTATTTCATTAATAATAGGACGCATATATTTTTCTGCTTCTTCTTTTGAAGAGAATTGTTTATCTAAAGATAATTTTTGAATGTAATCTACAAGAGTTGCAGGTCTAAGATTAAATAATACTGAATGAGTTTCAGGATCGTTTAATAAGAAGAAATTTCTTGCTTCTTGTGATAAAGATTCACTTGCAATATCAACTATTTTTCTTGATGTTGAAGAGAGAAATACTGGAGGAGTTGAAGTGGATACATCCACAGTTGACTGCATAAACATAGCATCTCTTTCAACTAATCCTTTTAGTAACGTTGTTTCTACTGGAAGTTTTGTTGTTGAATCAATTTTAATTGTTCCATCTTCATTATGTTCATAGAAGTTTTGATATTCAACTGAAGGAGAAATAAATTTATCTTCTTGATCTACTGCATCAGAATCATATTGTTCTGATAATAAAGCGTATAATGCATTAAAGTTATCTTTGGATGGATTAAGTAATAACTCTGATACGCTTGGATCTATATCATCAGGATAGTATTCTTGCGTGTATGTAATTATATTTTTTAGGAGTTTAAGTGAGCTTGTTTGTTCAGTAGTAAGTTTTTTCCCATCAGCTTTTGCTATTAATGCATCAACTATTCCTTCTTCTTCATCTACAGTAATTCCTTCGAATTCAAATCCTTCTGTTGTTCCAGTTACTTCTAATACATTATGTAATAATTCGTGATTGTAAACTTTATCTTTTATTTCTTGAGGAGCATCTAATGCAACATAAGTTTTTCTTATTCCCGCAGTTTCTTCATATGCACCATAAATTATTCCATCTGCTTCAAAGAATCTAACATTAGATCTAAGATCGGTTTGTACAACCATATTGTTATTATTGTTATTTGAAGTTCTAATTGTTTTTCCGTATTTGACAAGCGCAGCTGCATTACTTTCCATTCTAGGTCTAATTCCTGAAATTCCAAGGCGATTAGCATTTTTATAATCGTATCTTGATAAATATAATTTTGCTGCTTTAGTATATTGACCTGCATTAATATATTTTGAGAGACCCTTAATATCTCCTCTATAAAACATATCTAATATTGCAATTTGAACATAAGCAGGATATTTATCAAAATTAGTAATATATTCTTTAGCTCTACTTAAATGTCTAAATGCGTCGTACTCAGCTAATTTAGAAATCTCTGCTTTATTTAATGTTCTTCTACCTCTTAAAACATCATTATAATTAACTGAATTACCAAATAGTTTTGCGAAAATAGTCTTTGAACTAGGAGTAATTAAGTGTCCCACTCCAATAGTCCATTTTCCAACTGGATCTCGGTATATTTTGCCTCGTGAACCTTCATATTTAGTAAGTTTTGAAATTAAGTCTTTCATATTAAAAGATTTTACCTTAGGTTTAGACTTTGCTTTTGCTAGAGCAACTTTTTGATCTGCAGCTGAACTTACTGGCGTAATTGTTTTTGAAGCCGTAGACTTACTATTCATTAAAGGAATTTGAATGGTCTTCAATGATTGAAGATTATCTAAAGATACTGTCGGATTTAACATCTGTAGTTGATCTTGAGTAAGGTCTACTCCTTCAATATTCGAAATATAATCTAAAATAGAATTTATCGTATCTCCTGAAGATATAAAATATGTATGAGTAAAACTTGAAGAAAGATCTTCTTGTGATGATGCTTCTACAGAACTTATAGTGCCATCATAATCAGGAACTATTAATTTAGTACCTACTAAAAGCCTATTTCCTAGTTTGTATAAAGTATTTTGATTTAAAGATATTAGTACATTTAATGGAACTCCGTATATAGCAGCTATTTTTTCTAAAGTTTCTCCTTTTTCTACAACGTGCATAACTTGTTTATTTCTATCTACACCATTTTCAAACGCATTTACTTCAGATGTGAAATCTTGATCTAAAATTGGTGCATTTTCTAAAGTTGTTAATTCGGCATTATCTACGTAAGTATTGTAAATTGAATTAATAGCTGGAACTGAAAGCATTACAACTGCAGCTAAAGCACCTAAAGTGTAAACTTTAGCTTGAGTTGAAAATGAGGGTTTTGTTGTTGAAGATTTTTTAAATTTGGATTGAGTTCCAACTACACCATAATCCATTAATGCTTTTATCTCGTCGTGAGTGAAGCCTGCTTTGGATAATATATCATCTTTAGCTTTAATATCTGATAAAGTGTAAGTACCTTCTTCGAATACATAAGTGCCATCTGCATGCATTGGACCTAAGCCTCGGCCTTCTGAACTACCTACTAGATGAGCTTTTTCTATCGCTGATAATTCTGTCTCTGTAATTGTTCTGCCCAACACGGATTCAGCTTTTTCCTTAGTAGTCGACATCGATTCTAGAGATTTTGAATAAGAGATTGCATTTTGCATTTCGAGAATTGATTGTATATTCGAATCTGTCAATATATCAGCAACTTGCTTTTGAGTTTTTGTTATTAAGTCTGATAAAGCTGAATCAGTTAGTTTTGAATTAGTTGTAGTTTCTGAGTTTGTATCTAAATCTGTATTTGAATTTAGTTCTTTTATGTTGTCTTCTATAAGTTGATTGATTATTTTTTTTATACTGTCAATTTTTGCTTGTGGAGTGTCTTCAGTATTTGTTAATTCATTATTAATTGCATCTGCAATAATATCTAATGCAGTTACATCTGATTGATCATTTCCGATTGAAATGGAGGTTAATATATTTGTTGTGTCTGTATCAAGATTATCCAGAACCATGGCAATTCTGTTATCTAAAGAATATGTATCTGATTCAGAAGATAAATCAGTAGACGATGATAAGTCTCCAGCATTAGTTGCAGAGTCAATTGGAATCTTAATAGTTTTTCCTACTGTAATTTCAGTTATCTTGTTAATATCTTCAATAATTGACTGAGGAACTTGATACATTAATGCAATTGCAGATAAAGTTTGCCCTTCTTCAACAACATGATCTGCTAAAACTTTATTGTCCATAGTAAATGTGGATTGTGTTGTTGTTTGGGATTTAGTTGAATCTGTCGCTTTTTGATCGTTTGATGCAACTGATGAAACTGGAGTTTGTTGACTTGATTCAAATGCAGCGGTTAACTTTGGAACTGAAGTAAATGTCCCTACGGTTAAGGCTATTGCAGCAAATGTACCTATTGCATATGATTTAATTTTACTTGAAAATGTTGGAGAGGCAGTTTGAGTTATTGAAGGAGTTGATACAGATGGTTTTGTTGTGCTTAATCCTGAATCGGTTATATAAACTCTAGGAGTTAAAGCACTAATCTTGAATATGAATTGATTTGCTATTGGAGAACTATCTAATTGCCTTAATGGATGAGATGTTTCTAGTGAGAATTTTTGTTCAGATGCAGGAGTATTTGCTTTTAGTGCAGAGTACGAATTATAGAATTCTGTTGCTAATGGATTTAAGGATTCTAAAGTTATTTGTTTTTTATTATTTTTAAGCGCATCTAATATAACTTGATCCATTAATTGAGTTCCAATTCCTTTTCCTCTTATGTTTGAATCAACTGCTAATATTGCTAGCTCTGTTGTGTCTTGATCAATATTGTTTATTTTTGTATAACCAACAACATCACCATCTAAAACAGCGACAGTATAACCAGTTTTTTCATTTAAATTATTTTTAAAAGTGTCAATTGCAAATGCTTTCCATTCTGCTTCTGTTTGATCGTAGATAGTTTCTTTAAATGCAGAATATGCAATATCTGCTAGTCTATTTAATATTTGATCTAAAGTTAGGCCTGTTACCGAACTAATTGAGTTGAAGTCAGAATAAGTTTGTATTGGCGTAATTAATTGTGGGTTATCTACTGCAACTGCATCTTTTTTGAAATTAGCTCCAAGTAATTTCAAATTCTCTAAGAATTGGTTTTCAGTACCATCAGAATTATAAAACATATTTTCATAATAATCTACTGAAGGAGAAATGTCTTCTCCGTATATATCTGATGATTTTTGATATAAATCAGCACTTACATCTATTATTGGCATTTTGCTAAATAATTTCAATGAAGTTAAGAAATCATTTTCTGCTTGGATATCTTCTTCTGAAATATCATATGATTCTTCTGAATCTTTCATTAAATCCATGAAATCAGTGTTATCTTTAATTTTTGCATCAATTTGCTTATTGAAATCTTCAATAAGTGCTTTTTGTTCAATAGTTAGAGGTATTCCATTAACTGTATTTATTATGGCATCTATTGTAGATTCTTCATCCTGTAGTTTAATTCCTGCTGAAAAAATTATGTTGTGTAATAATTCGTGTAAATAAATTTCTTCTTTTATTTCTTGACGAGCGTTTGCATCTATTGCAGTTTTTGATACTCCCTCTTCAATCCAGTGTGCACCAACAATCCTACTATTCCCTTGCGCATCATAATCTGTAAAATATTTTGGAGCAGTATTAAGTGCTAGTTTGTATCCTGAAGGCTGAGTTTTTATATCTGGTGAAGATGCCAAATAGCTAACAGGATTTATTTGAGTTCCATCTTTTAATATTTCTAAATGTAAATGAGCCCCAGTTACTTTACCTGATTTTCCTACATAACCTATTTTATCTCTTGCACTAACAGTATTTCCTACCGATAAAAGTTTTAATGATTTAGCTTGAAGATGAGCATATCTAGTAGTAATTTTATTTCCAGCAGTATCAGTTGAAGTTATTTCAACAACATTACCATATCCATTTCTTACTCCGACAAAAGATACTTTTCCTGCAAATAAAGAAGGTATAGCTTTTCCATCTATTGATGCTCCACCATTTATTCCTTTTATATCCTGGCCTTTATGCAAAATCATTCTTTTGTAAATAGGATGCATTCTTGGACCATAAGGATCATCAAGTTTTCCATTAATTGATTTTGCAAAGTCTTTCAGATTTGTAGCAAACACGCCTGAATCTACTGAAGTTGATTCTGAAATGTCAGAAGTAGTTGAATCTATTTGCTGGTCAATACTTGTAGCAGGAATATTATTTACATTCGGTAATATTAATTTTTGCCCTACATTAATTCTTCCATCACTACGTAATTTATTTTGTTGAATAATACTAGCTGTTGTTATTCCATACTTTTGTGCGATTAAAGATACTGAATCTTTAGGTTTTACTATATATATTGTAGATGGCTTATTCTCTATTGATTGAACAGGAACTTGTGTTTGTTTTGATACATCAGTTTCAGGAGTTACTTCAGTTGTTTTTCCATCTGAAGTAGATGTAATAATTGGAGCAGATGGAAGTTGTGTTGTTGAAGTTATTGCTGGTTTAGCTACTGTATTTGAAACATCTGATGTTTTTAATAATGATATTGCAGGAATTCCAATAAGTACTACAGCAGCTAATGCGCTAACTGCTAGATTTGTAAATGTTGTTGCAAAGCCTGATTTTGATGATTGAGTTACTGCGCTAGCGGAAGCTGTAGTTTTACTTGGAGAAGATTGTGGTGATGGAATTTGAGCTTCTTGTAACAACGGAACATACATGTCATTAAGATGGTCTTGAAATTGTGAAGTCGAAGGTAAATTATCAGCAACTATTATTTTTTTCTTTATTGTACCATCTACAGCCAGGTCAATTACTTCGATTGCGCCTTCTCCTGGTTGAGTGTCAGGAATTATCTGCCAATCATTAAATACGTCAGAAACTGTTTCACCAGAATAAATTTGTTGTATTTTATCTAGTACTTCTTTTGTTCGTCTATTATTCTCATTTACATAAGAATCTATATTATCTATAAGATCACTATCATAAGTATCGCTTACTATTGAAGAAACAAAGTTAGTAGTTCTAACTCCTATTTTATCCTGTAAAGCTCTAGCACTAACAGAATCAGCGATAGCATCATGTAAAGGAATTCCTTTTAATTTTTGTGACGCTTCAACATATTGTTCAAATGTAATTGTTGAATCGGAAGATGTTAAAAACACATTTATTTTATTAAGCGAAGCAAGATCTTCAAATACGTTGTCTTGGATATTTGTAAGGTCATTTAATGCATCTCTTTTAGAATAATCATTTTTATTTCTATCAATGATTGCTTCTAATGCAATCAATATATCTTCAGAGGTCTTTGCTTCATTTAGCAAAGATATGTCTGAATCAACTTTTAATGTGTAATCAGATAACGCTTTATCTAAACTTTCACCATCTTCAGCGATATCATAAACATCTACTTCTTGCTTTAATTTTTCCAATCTTTTTATCGCTTCATCACGAGAAAGGAATATTTTTGCTTCGGTTACCGGGATGCTTTCTTCAGTTTTCTCAACAAAAGATAAATAATTTTGATACGATTCTTCTACTGAGAAAGATTTTCCGATATTATTAGATAAAGCTTTTGCAGGATGACCATGAATTCTTCCAACAATAGTCAATTTATCGTTTGAATGTAAAGCATTATATGCATCCAATTCCCTGACTATACGATCTGAAAAAATAGAAGTGGGTGTAACTGATCCATACTCAGATATCATTTCAGGCAAGTTTTCTGTGCCTACTTTTATTTCTCTAAATAAGGATTCATATGCATTATCAGCATCTTTAGCAATTACTTTTGCATTTTCCAAATTTCCTGATTTCATCTCTACTTCAAGATTTTGTAATGCAGTCATTAGTCTCAAGAGCACTTCTTTTGATATAGAAAGGTCAGAGATTAATTTTTCGGATGTTGAGTATTCTGAGTTTGGAATTTTAATATTGTCACCTATTATTGTTAAATACCATCCTGAATTAGGTCCAGAGTGTCGTATTGAAATATAACGATTATGCCCATCTATCATAATTTGGCCTAAAGAAAATTCTCCTTTAAATGAATCCATACTTTCTGAGATATCATTTGATTTCAAAGACATAGGAATTCTGCCTCCATAAATCGAGCTATCTTTCGCATAATATATTCTTCCTGATTTTTCTTCTAGTTGGATTTTGTTTTTTGTGGATTGATCTTCTGATAATACTTTATCAATAAGATTCAATAACTGTTCTAATGTTTGAGCACTATCTGTTTTTGCCCCATTATTAAATGCTACTTTTTTGGGTAATGCAACTCCTACAACTTCGATTGTACCATCTGATTTTTCACGGCCGATATAATAACCTAATAATTCACTATTATATTGTTTCATTAAATTCAAAAGACCTGCTCTAATTTTACTTATTCCGTTTACAAATCTAACATTTCCAGAACCTGAAGTAAGTTCATAACTATTCTGTGAATTTAATTCTACAAAATTATTTACTGGAGCACTTGGTACATCTACTGATGTTGATTTTTCCGATGTTACAGGAGCGATTAAATTAGGAACAAATCCTCGATCTTGTAATGTTTTAATTTCTTCATTAGTAAAACCAGCGTCTATTAAACTCTGAACGCTATTTGCATTCAATAAAGCTTTTTCTTCATTTGGAGAAATTGTTCTTTCTAGTAATACTGAAGCACGGTATGATAAATATTGACTTTCTGGTCCAAAGATTAATTGTTCTCCGTCGTTAAATATGAAATAAGGTTTTCCATCATGACCAATAAGTTGTTGGGAAGTTTTCTGTTTAAAAGCTGAAACGTCTAATTCTGAAACTCTAATAGTAGCAGCAGTAATTCCAGTAACTCTATTATAGAAATTAACTCTTCCAACGTTATCAGAAACAAAATAATAATCTCCACAGCAAGGAACTTCAGTACCTGCATAATTTAGGAATAAACTACTTCTTGAACTCTTGACTGCATCATCGATATTTAAAATAGCATTTTTATAATATTTATCTATTGAATCTAAATCTTGTTTCTTTTGTATTTCTGCTACAGCAGGATCAGAAGATAAAGGTGATGCAAATGAAGGATCTATTAAATGTAAATGTCCGTCCTCTATTCTGAAATTTACTGCATAGTCATCAGGAATTCTATATCCTAAATCATGGAATCTTTTAACAATACTATTAAAAGTATTTTGAGTTAAAATTCCTCCATTTTCTGAGAAGTCATCTTCTTCTAACATCCTAATATCTGCAAAATATTGCATAAGATACGCATTACTTCCTATCATTTCATATGGATATGGAACGAATTCTAATGACGACAATTTATTTAGTTTATTGAATTCCGCAGTCATATCATTTACTGTTTTGTATCCTATTTTAAGAGCATAAGGTTTGCCATTCATTTTTACTTTTGCAACAAGACCATAACTTCCTGCTCCTAGATATCTGTCATAAGAAACAGTTGGATAATTAATTTTAATAAATTCTTTAAGCTTTGCAATAAACTTTTGGTATGCTGCAGTTATTTCTTTATCACTAGCTTTTTCATTTAATACTCTCCTATATTCTAATCTTAGGTTTGCAAGTTCATTTAGTTTAATGTTGTATTCTGAATTTTCATTTTCAACTGCGGTTCCAACTTCACCTATTGATTGAACCTCATTAGAAGATTCTGAATCAAATGCTAAATTTTGAATATAGTTTTTATCATAATATTGACCATATAATTCATTTAAGCCATCTGTTAATACTTTTGGATCAGTTGTTGAAACTGGCAACGCAGATACTTTTTCTTTTATTTGATCTATTATTAGCATTACATTATTTGTTGTTTCTTGATTTCCAATTGCACTATTTATTGCTTGTCTGATATTACTTCCACTAGCATCGGGAGTAAGAATATATGTAGCAATATCATTTATTAAATTTGCATTCTCATTATTATATATAGCATCCATTACTTCAACTGGCAATTGCAATTGTAAAATATGATCTACTATAGTTTGAGGCTTGATACTATCTGCGCCAACGGACTGAAGTTGATCAGCATTTTGTTCTAATGATGCATCTAATGCCGGAGTTGAAGTAGGATTTTTGTTTTGAGAATTCTGATTGTTTTGATTTTTTGAGCTTTCTACATTTGAAATTTGGACATCATCATAAAGGTCGTTTTTGTCAGAGAATAGTCCACTATTGTCAATTGATTTAATTATATGTTCATGCCCAGGCAGAACCATAAGTTGATCAATAACATCTTTATCATTTCTAACTTTAGTTCTTATTATTACATCATGATTTCCTTCTTTTGCCATTTGTTCTAATTTTTCAGCTGTCTTAGTAGTTCCTATTTGATCAGTCATTGTATTCCATTCAGAACTTGAAATAACTAGAGGATTTTTCATAGCTATGAATGTTTGATATTTAACATCTCCATAATATTGACCACTTACTCTTGTACCGAAATAATGACCTATTCCTAATTCGCCCCTATCTCTTGTACCTGCTAAAACAGGATCAAAGGATTTAAAGAAATAAGAAGAGGAATGCACGAATATGAATGGTTTTCCATTCTCCATAGCCCAAATTGAAACTTTTCCATTTTCCCAGTCTCCAAAATAATTTTTAAAATTTTCTGTTTTTATGACTGCATCTACTTTCGGCCTTCTAGTATCGAAATTATCATTATAAGTTACTGCAGTTCTCGTTTTTGGATCTACAAATTGTTCCCAACCTACTTCGACAGTGTTTACTTCAGCGCCTGGAATTGTTGCACCATCGATATAGAATGTATTTTGACTATCGGCTCCAATAGAATTAACTTGATTATTGCCTTGAACTAAGGATGAGTCAATTGTTGAAGTAGGAGTTTGTGCAGTTTCAGGGATTACTAAATAAGTTGGAGATACTCCTCTTGGAATAAGTATTTCAGGCATTCTAAATCTATTTGCTTTTTCTTCAGCTGAAAGTTTTAAATAATCTTCAAGAGTCATTGAATTTTCCCAATATCTTTGTGCATTTATTCTAGTGATAACATCTGCAGATATGGAGCCTACTAAACTTTCTTCATCTACATGCGGCATAGATTTAATTTTATTAATTAATTCTTCTGCATTACCCTTATTAATTGCAAGCGATCTTGAATAGGCACTTTCTGCACCTTCATAATCTGCGATGTCAACAACAATTGCTTTTGTAGGATCTACTTTTACTTCAATTAGAACTGATACTCTTTGACCGCCTTCAATTCCCATTTCTTTTTCTGGATATGCAAATACTGCGTTTGTTCTTGAGTATCCTGTTGGTGCAATTGAATCTAAAATTTCATCTATTTGACCTCTACTTGTTGTTTGAGTTGATTCTCCAGTTAAAACAGCAGTTGTTTTTAGTCCTTCTGTTTTAATCTTATCAATACTATTTGCATCAGCGTAATGGTATACGGTAACTGGGCTTGGAATTAGAGGGTCTTGAATTACAGGAGCATTTGTATTTGGAGTTTCTTTATTTGTAGGAACTGAAACTACTGGATTTTTTTCTGTTGATGAAACTTCGGTATTTTTTAAAGAGGATTTCTTTTTGAAAATTGCAGATAATATTACTCCTAATGGGAATAAGCCTCCTCCTACTCGGTTGACTGCAGTTTGAGTTTTAGCTAAAATTACAGGAGTTGTTAATTTTGGAACAGGATTTGAATTTTCTAATGATTGTTTTGCTGAATTGTAAGAATTTATTGTTTTTACATCACTATCGGAAAAAGTATCTTGTAAATTTTTACCGTCGTATAGAGATAAAGCCTCAGTAGGACTTAATTTTCTTCCTAGACTAGATTCTACTTCATTAAAATTTATAGTGGATCTAGTATTAGATTCTATTTTAGTCATACTTAAAAGGACAGCATTCCATTTTACTAGTTCGATTGAATATCCTTCTCTAGTAATAATCTCTTTTGTAATTCCTAATTTCGAATTAGAGGCATCTATATGTATTTCAACATAATCCATATCAGATGGATATATACCTTCAGAAATAAGATGTTCTGTTTTTTGAATTATTGGAAGAAATAAAACACCTCTAAGTCTATCAGCAGGAATTGTAAATTTTTCAACCATAGTCATCTCTCCTTCGATTGAACCCATTTTTCTTAAAATAGGGGATATTATTTCAGGTTTTCCACTGATAAGAATTTTACTATCTAATTTCTCACTTGTATAAGGAGTAGTACTTAATTTAGCGAAATCTTTTAATCCACGAACAACTCTATTAGCAGTAAATTTTATAGATCCAATAATACCTGGAGCTTTTACTTCTGTATCAGAATATACTGAATATAATTCGTATGTTGCAGCAAGTCTTCTCTCATTTGTAGCACTCTTTAAGGACAGTGATTTTATTCCCAACATATGTCCCACTGATTCAAAAAAACTAATAGTATCTTTTGTTTTGGGCTTTTGAGGAAGATCTCCATTCTCAAGAATATTTAAGACTTTTTTAGAATCAAGTTCTCTTAGTCCTCTATAGAGCGGAACTTTAGATTGATCAGTCATAAAGTTTTGTTTAACTAATGAACTAATCCAAGGAGTAAAATATCCGCCAACAACAACAGTTGACAATGTTACAGCATTAAAATCTAAACCAGTAGTAATGGACATTTTGGCTAAACCATAAGAAAATAATACACTAAGAGTCATAGGTTGTATTTGAGATTTAACAGAAGAACCGGTATTGTGAATTACATCATACTGGTCTTCTTTAAAATAATTTTTTTGTGAATTTAAAGGATTACTATTTGCAGCACTACTCTCCTGATTATTAGTTTCATCTCTTGCAATTAAAGGAGTTTTTGTTGACGAGAATAACATCATGAATGGAACTAATGCTTTTCCAATTAATGATACTTCAGTATTTACTTTTGATATAACTGGATTTGTATTCGCTGCATTATTAGCACTATAATCTGCAATTAAGTTATCAAAGTTAATATTACTTGAGGAAATAATTGGAATAGTAATTTTGTTGGATTTTTGATCTAAATATTTTGATGCATCTAAAACATTATTTGTTAATACTATTGTTCTCGGTATTACTTTTTCTGAGTCTAAATCTTTTTGACTTGTTTTTTCTAATGTTGCATCTAATTTAGCTAAAATTTCTTTAATTTTACTTATTTGAACTTCTTTAGGAGATGATTGTCTGAATATGTTAAAGAAGTCTAACGATGGAATTACTGATGCAACTTTAGTTGGAAGTGTTATTTTATTTCCGAATCTAGTTTCAAAATATTTTGCTGCTTGTTTAATATCGTTTAGTGTTTTAGCTGCTTTTAGGTCTTCATAAAATTTAGTTCGTGAAGGAGTTATTGGAAGTTCAGTTGTATAATCTATACTATTTTCGCTTTCCAATCTAAAGTCTGATATTAATGAGTCAACGTTACTAATTTGGTCGTCAGTTAATCCTAAATTTTTAGCAAGTTCATCGCCAATTAACATTTCTACCATTAAAGCAGAATAGTGAGCATCTGCAGCTGAAAGACCATTGTTATTTAATATTTGAGCTTTACTTTCAGCAATTTCGTGAGATAATAATTTTTGTATAAAGAAATCTTTTTCTTGATCTGTATCTAATCCTTTTAGCATTTCTTCTAGTTTACCAACGTCAATGTCTACTAGCCATCTACTATTTCTTGAATCATAAGATGCACTACCAATATCATTTAATACATCTTTAGATCTTCTTACAGTTATTCCACCAATAAGAATTCCATTTTCATCTAGACCTAAAATATCTCCTGCATGAATATTTTTTACTGCTTCTTTTATAGCAGGTGCTATATTATTTGCAGTTGTTTCTTGAAGAGTTGAATCTGCAAGTGATGTTTCTACTGACGATAAATCAATAAATTGGGTAAATTTACCTGAATTACTATTAGATAATACTGCTGAATTTACTATTTCTGATTGATATATATTTTGTAATTCTCTTCTAATTATAGGAAGATCTCCAAGGTATAAAGTGTCTAAAAATCCAACTTTTGTTAAAGTGTTTGAGACTTTAATTACTTCAGATGATCCCGATGGACGAATTGTAGTTCCTTTCGAACTTCCTAAATCTAATACATATAATTCTCCATCTTTATTCATAATTTTAGCATGAGCTTTTGAAACAGTTTTTAGTTTATTGATTGAATCTACATCATTTGCATCTGCAGCTCTTATAACTACATCAGAATAAGATTTTTCTGATCCTACAACTATAGATTGTCCAGGTTTTAAGTCTACTCCTAATACGTTAAATGAACTTTCTTCTGCTGAAGTTGATGCTTCTGCTATAAGATTTTGTGGATCAATAAGATCTATGTGAATGTTTGCATCATTATTATTTTTAATTAAATCAGCTATTGCTTGTTTTTCTCCAATAGCAGCTTGAATTTTTTGTTTTATTGAATCATAACCTTCTGCTTTACCTATTTCATCTAAAGCTTCTACATTTAATCCTGCTTCAATTAATCCATTTATTTTATTTAATTTATCTTGCTTTTCTTTTTCAGTAGTTGATTTAAGTGCAGCTTTTAATTCATTTTCTAATGTTACTTTTGATTTTTCAGCAATTAATTTTGCTTGAGTTATTTCATTTTGTTTTGCATAATAATCTTTTGTCATGATTGTTACTTGTTGTTTAGTTTGAGTGTTTTCTAATACAACAGCATTTGGAGTAGATGTAATTGTAACTAATGTATCTGGTAAATTTTTAATCAAGTTATCCATAGCTGCTTTATCTTTAGTAATTACTTGCACTTTTGATATATCAGATGGAATAGAATCTACAGTTAATTGGGCAGTAGAATCTTGCTCAACGTTACTTACTGGAGTTATTGTTTGATCTAAAAATCTAATTGAATAATCTGATTCTGAAGATAATTGTCCTTGAGTTGCTGTTACAGATGGAGTTTCTAAAGTGCCCTTCGAGAAATAATCTAATAATGTTTGAACTGGATTATCCGAAGTTATTGCAGTATAATAATTTTGATTTGGATTATTGTTTTCATTTATTGTTTGTGCAGTATCACTCATATCTGTTGCTGCTTGCTTTTGTTTAAAGTAATTTTCAGCAGTTTGTGCATTAGCTCCTTGATTTACTAAATTATTAACATAATTTACGTATTCTTGAACTTCTTCTGTTGTTCTTTCTTGTAATTCAGGATTTGCTGCTAATACGGATTCTAAATATAAATCTTCTAGTTGATTTCTTTTTTCTGCTTCGGTTAATGTATCTGAACCTAGAATCTCATCTGCTGTAAGTGTATGTGATGTTGTTTGAACTCCAGCTAATGTTTCAGTTGAAACTAGTTGTTGCATATTATTAATAGCAGTAGCTAAAGCGCTTAAAGATTCAACAGATTCTTGATTTGTTTGAGGAGTTGAAGGACTTGTAGTTGTTGCTGACGAAGTACCTGGATTTTCTGCAGTTATTGTTGGGGTGGTAGTTGTAGTAGATGTAACTGGTGTAGTTGTTGGATTTATGTTTGGAGTTGTAACGGTTGGTGTATTTGGAGTAGTAGTGGTAGTTGATGTTGTAGGAGAAGTAGTTGTAGGTGTTGCAGTATTTGGAGTAGTTTGTGTGTTCGAAGAAGTTGGAGAACTTGGAGTAGTAGTTGGATTTGTTTGAGTTGGAATATTATTATTACTTAAAGAATTCTCATAATTATTAATTGCTGATTGTTCTACTGCAGGTAAAGCATCATAATGGGTTTGATCCATAGTCCATCCTGTATCCGATAAGGATAGGCCTGTTTGTTGCTGAAGTTGAGTTTGGTAATTATTAAGATTATTTAATGTATCTGCATATTGGGGACTTGAAGGAGGATATGAGATTGGAGCTGATGGATTACTTGGATTTTGAATAGTTACTGAAGTTCCTGGATTGTATAAATAAGTATTTCCTGCAGTGTCTTGGAAATTATAATTGCCGTCAATAAGAGCAAGTCCCAATATACCTAAATCTGCTCCGAATTTATTATCAAATAGTCTTCGATTGTCGTCACCAT